>WFTL01000151.1 GCA_015485495.1 Planctomycetaceae bacterium | reverse complement strand
TCGCTCAGGTCTTTCCCCGCAAAAGACACGGGACTGCGAATGAGCAGCACGCGGCGGTACAGGTTGCCGTTGCGGATGAAATAGCACACTTCGGCGGCAGGAGAACTGGCCGTGTTGTTGGGTGTCAGGAATCCGTCGTCCAGTTCCGGCTGGTTCGGACTGCCCGTCAGCGTGGTCGGATCCGGGTTCACCGGCGACCGGTCCACCAGTTGATCGGCTCGCCCGAAATACGGATCGGTGCCCGGATCTTTCTGCGTCTGTCTGGCATCGATTGTCAGATACAGAATGTCGTCGGAACCGCTGTTCGGATTGTTCGTGGAAATGTAGAAGGCTCCCTGGCGATTCAGAAACGGCGTGGGAGAACTGTCTGGGGATTCACCGGGGAAAAACGGCTGCACCCGCCGCATCGTCCGCTTGGCGATGTCGGCCCGCAGAATCCGTGTCAGCCGGCGGACCTTCTGATCATTTTCGGCGATGGCCCGCTGCGTTTTCATGCTGTTCGATGCCATCTGAAACATGGCGGTGAACAGCGTCATCAGCAGCAGAACCAGGGTGACCGACACGAGCATTTCGACCAGCGTGAAGCCGGCCGTTCGGCAGCGTGCGGTTTCCGAAGTGGACGTCGCCTTCAGCATGAAAGGTTCCCGCGCCAGAAGTCAGTTCTGAAACAGTGAAAGATTCGGATAATCTTCGGGATATTCCACGGATCCCAGAGGAAACACGTCGACAACAGACGGGAAAAACACGGCATTGCCGGTGGCTGCCGGCGAACTCTCCACCGGTAGCGTTTCCAGCGTCACGATGATCGTCGCTGCCGCGGCATTGCGTTCGTAATCCTGAATCCGATACCACCGGGCATTGTCCACATCCAGCACGTAGCCGCCACGGCGCAGGGGCGGTTCGTACGCTTCGTCGGCGCCGTCGAATCCCGCGGTGTCCGGCACGGTGATCGTCAGACTGCCGGTTGAAAATGCGTAGTCCAGGATGCCATTCCCGTTCGTGTCTTCTCCCCCGTCCAGAACGCCGTTTCCGTTTGCATCTTCGTTGGGACCTGTCGGAAAGACGCGTTCGTCATCCGGATCGGCACTGCGGCCATGCGTCACGACGACGTCCACACCAACCGCCCATCCGTCTCCATTGCGCCGCACAGTCAGCATCCAGTTGTAGTCGTTGGTGCGTTTCTGCTGAATGAGCACCCGGCCGACCTGATTCTGAAATTCCGCGGGCAGATCGCGCTGGTCAAAGACGCCGTTCAGATTGAGATCTTCCAGACCGTCCTGGATGCCGTTCAGGTTGACGTCTTCGGTCCACAGGCAGTCGCGGCCGGATCCGCGGACGGCCGTGAACACGAACGACTGACTGAACGCACCGTCCGCCGAAAACACGGTGATCCGCGACATTTCCGGGTCGCCTCCGATGATCGTGCCGCTGGAATACCCGGGCGTGTTCACTTCGGATGTCGGGAAGTCCGACAGATCCACGTCGTCCGGCAGCCGCACACCGGCGACAGCCGTTCCGGTGAAATCGGGAATCAGGGACACGGCGGTCGTGTCGACCACGACATCCCAGCCATCCCCCAGCCCCGTCAGCCGGGCGGCAATCTGGCGCAGGAACCGCCGTTCATCCGCGGTGCCTGTGGATGCTGACAGCCCGGTCAGGACTTCCAGTCCGCCGTCGAACCGCGGCAGCAATCCCAGAGGAGTCGGAGCCGGTCCGGCCACGGCCCGCTGATTGCCGAAATCGCCGGCCAGAGACACCAGGGACAGGTCTTCGGCGTAGGCCAGATAGCCGATCGGGTCGACGATGTAGTTTCGGTTTTCCGGCGCCGTCACATGTTCGGCCAGTTCCGCAATGCCTCCCCCGCCGAATGCGTAGTCTCCATCCGGATCGAACACCAGATGCGGCATCCGCTGCACGCGGCTTTCCACATTGAATTTCAGCACGGCCGCATTCGTCATCCGAGTGGCCTGGGCGGTGCGGATGACCGAAATGGGAAACAGCGACAGCACCAGGGCCAGCCCCACGGCCATGATCATCATGGAAATGAGCACTTCGATCAGAGTCACGCCCGATCGCCGGGCGGATGACCGTGATGATTCTGTCGGTATGAGCTTTCGCATCAGTTCAGTTCGCCTCCGACCCGACTTCGGCAAACAGGTACGGGTCTGTCGCCGCGTCGACGCCGTCTGCCAGGGTGTCTTCCGGATTGACGAGATTGATCAGCGCCGATCCCGTCTGCGTGTAAATGGTGACCAGCCGCCGGTCGCTGATAGGATATCCGTCTTCCCCCACGCTGATGACATCCGGCGGAACGGCCGGATTCGGACTGGCGGGAATCGCGGCCAGGTAGTCTCGGTAAGTCAGCGCATCCACGCGGCTGCCGACGTACAGGTGAATGATGCCGGCTGCCGCGGCTGTTCCCAGAACGCCACCCGTGGGGGAAAACATGATGTCCATATATCGTGAGTATTCGGTTCCGCCGGATGCGGTGGGCCAGGGCCCCCAGGCGGCGGGAATGCGTGATGCGGCCAGATCGATCACCGTGTCGTCCGGCAGCAGCAGTGGTTCCAGGGGCATGATGGACGCGGGCAGTTCCAGTTCGTACGTGTCTTCTCCACCGGATTCGAACGCCTGAGCATTCGCGGTGGCGGTTTCACCGGGGTCGGCATAGGGGAAGCCCAGCCGCAGTTTCTGAATGGGTCCCGGCGGCTGCGTCACATCGATCAGTTCCGTACTGATCGGATACCAGGTGCCGTCCTGCCCTTTGGGAATGCGGATGCGCAGACCATCCACCAGCAGACCGCGGCGCTTCATTTCCCACCATCCGGTGTCGATTCCGGCCACCACCCACACATCGGCGGGATCGTCATTCAGGCCGTCTCCATCGATATCCACCGGACCGGGATCCGTCTGGCCGTCTCCGTCCGGATACGATTCGGCCACATCCCACCGCTGAAGCTGAATGGTTCCTTCCGACCATTTGTCTCCGGCCGCCACCCAGGCCATGGAACTGACGGTCGTCTGATCGCCGATCCGATCCAGAAAGAGCCGCACTCCCACCGGTTTTTTCAGGGCGATGGCACGGTCCTGGGCGCCTCCCAGAAAGGACTGGATCTGAGACGCCGCGCCGCGAATCCGGTCGGCGTCCTGCGCGTAATTGACCGCGTAAACCGTAATCGCCAAAAGCAGGCTGATGATGCCCATCGCCATCAGCAGTTCGATGAGGGTGAAGCCGGAACGGCTGTGCTTCCGTTGAGGAGCCCGCTTCATCATCGGTTCGCTCCTGCCAGACGATTGCGGTTCGTGATGTTGTCGCCGATGCGTTCGATCAGAGCGTCCAGGCCGAGCGTCAGATCGTACTGGGCCAGATTGCCCAGATTGGGGGTGTCGGCCGCGTGATACAGTCCCAGATCGCCGTCCGGACCGGCTGAAACAATCAGGGGTGTGTGGTAGGTGTCCGGCGTGTGGTACCACGTTTCATTGAACTC
>WFTL01000150.1 GCA_015485495.1 Planctomycetaceae bacterium | reverse complement strand
CACCGGACCGTGTTCTTCACTCTGCGTCCGGTACCACCACTGCTCGCCCATTCGCCTGCCTCCCGTACTCGGGCCCTTCCCCTGCCTGAAAGAAAGGACAACACGTGACGAATGTTTCTGAAAATCTCACACGCACGAAAAAAAAAGGCTGCCAATCCCTTTCCCGCATCAGCATCCGCACCCCGCCGCGGCCGGATCAGTTGCCGCCTCATGCACGAACCACACGTTTTTCCCTGCGCCGCCACAACAGCCACAACCCCACCAGCCCGATTCCCGCCAGAAGCAGCTCCCGCCGGTGCGATCGGTCTGAATCGGGCAGCGCCGTCCCGGACGCCAGAGCCAGAATGACGTCATCCGGCAGAACATCACGCCGGTCTCCCGCTCCCTGCCGGTACCACTGGCCGGTCGGCTGATCGAAAAAACGCGTCCCCTCCGGAAACCCTCCATCCGTCAGCCGCACCTCACCGGCATCGGGCCGCGACCACGACACCACCCGCCCGCATGCGAAATCGAACAGCCGCTCCGATCCCGGAAACAGATCCTGCGTCACGGTCGACGCCGCCGGTTTCCGTGCCACCACGCTCCACCGCACGGGTCTCCCGAACCCGTCCGACGTGTCCTGGTACCGAATGTCCGTCTGCTGCCGAAACTGTTCATCTGCAAACGTCACCGATCGCAGCACACGACAGTGGCGATCCGGATCCACCGCGTGCAGCCGCCGCCATGCCGTCCCGCCCTGCTCCCACCGTTCCTCCAGCACCGCGGCCCGAACTCCTCCAATCCACACCCCGCGTCCTGCAACCTGGCAGCGGTCCGGACGAATGCCCCCGCCGCAAGGCTGCCCCGGGCGCAGAGCCAGAAGCAGGGCCCCTGTGCAGGCCTCTTCCACCTGGCCGCTGCGAAACACGGCCGCTTCCCCCGCGGAATATCGGATTCCCCGCCCATCCGTTCCCGCATCCGGAATCACTACGTCTTCCCGCACCATTCCGTTCCGAATGCTGCGGTATCGAAAAGACCCGCTGAACTGCGCTGCATGAGGACGAAATCCGTTCTTTCGAAACACCTCGAACTCAGAAAGCAGATTGCCTCCCGTCAGCCCGGTGCGACGAGAAACACGGGTTCGCGGATACATCCAGGGACCACTCAGCACCGCCCTGTCACCCGACAGCATCAGGCTGTCGGCCGACACAGACAGCGGCCGATCACAGGCCAGACCGCCGCGAAACCGATTCCACCGCGACACGCCCGTATCGTCTTCCTCCCACATGACCCTGACCGTGTCGAAATGCCGCACCAGTTCTTCCCAGGCCGCACGAACCCGATCCGTCGTCAGCCGTTCCATCTCTTTCCGCTCCGCCTCCTCCGGCTCAGAAGACGGGCCGGAAGACTCATGGCTCTCTGCATTCGCCACATCCGGACGGATCCTTTCACGTGATGCCCCTTCCGGAAGCGGGCCGGTGCTTCCTGCCCGAGTCCGCAGAAAACGCCATGTCACCGATGCTCCTTCCCTGCCTTCGACGAAAAACACAAGCCGCGCATCGGGCGCCATCACCTGCCGGGTCACTCCGCCCAGCAGCGGCCATCCGTTCAGCTCCGCGGAAACGGCCTTTCTCCCGTCGCGCTGCTGCTCATGAGCCCCCTCCCCGGATTCTTCACGAAAGCAAACACGAACTTCGTTCCACTGCTCCGGAACCACAACATGTTCGGCCACCGGGTCGCTCACAATATCTGCCCGGCGTTCCGGCGCGACAAACAGCCCTCCGCCGTCCTGAATCACCCTGAAATCGCACGGAATCTCGAAAAACAGTCCGTGCTGAATGGCCCCGGAATCTTCCCACGCCCACCCCAGTCCACACCGCCGCACACCACGCGAAAACGAAAACTGAACGTGGACTTCCCCGCCGTCCGCCCAGGTCGGCCCGGCATCCTGTTCACATCGCCCGTCGCCACGGCACAGCAGACGGATCACACCGCCGTCCTCACGCGATTGTTCATGTGCCGAAGCAGACGTTTCCGCCCCGGGGCCCTCGCTTTCCCCATCGGGGGCCCCTGCCGTCTTGAGCGGCCACTGCGTCAGCGGCATCCGATCCCCCACACGTCCCTGACGCAAACGTCGGTTCTGCCGAGCCATCCAGGCGAACAGCCCGCTGTTGCGAAACGCATAACTCCACGCATCGTGCAGACTGCTCTGGCGAACACGTTCCCCTGCGGAAAGTTCCGTCACCCAGGGACTACTGCCGGCCTGGTAAAGAATCTGCTGAGCGGCACGGCAGCCGGCCACGACGCCCTCTCCATCCTCCGCCACATGAAAACTCCACACGGGCAGACCGCTTTCCGCAATCCTGTACAGGTTCTCCTGGTCGTCGGCCCCTGACGAAATGGGAACCACAGCCGCAAAACGGTCCGGAAAACGGCCCGCAAAGTGCCAGGCCCCGGCGCCTCCGGACGACAGCCCGGTGACAATCACACGATCAGGATCCGTGTGGTACTGCTGCTGGATGACATCGATGATCCGGAAGACGCGTTCCGTGTGCGGCCCCGGCCGCACCCAGCTTTTTCCCTGAGGGCACTGCGGCCACACCACGACGCAGGGAAAATCACGCTGCGATTCCCACAAAGCGGTGGCCAGACCATTCAGCAAAGGAGAATGCCCGTCGTCCCCGTTTTCGCCAAACCCGTTCAGATACACAATCAGGGGCAGGCCCGGACGAAACGATTCCGCCGGCGGCACGAACACGCTGTACCGATGCACACTTCCGTCATCATCCACAAAACGACGCAGGCGAAATCCCCGCTGACGCCGGGCCCACACAGCCTCATCGACGACCGCCGTCACCTGATCCCACGAAAGCCACAGCAGGACCGCAGCATTCAAAACACCCGCTGCACCGATCAGCAGAAAAAATACGCCCCTGCGCATCGATCCGGTCCGCTGCCCCCAACGTCC
>WFTL01000149.1 GCA_015485495.1 Planctomycetaceae bacterium | reverse complement strand
GGTTGTTCAGAATCCGCTGCTCCTCCTCCAGGAACACCTGCTTGTCCGGCCGGCGGCGAATCCGATGCAGCGCGGCCCGGCAGTAGTTGAGCGCCACGGCCGTCTGGCGCCGCACCACCTCCTGATCGACTTCCGGTTCCGTCTGAGATTCTCCCAGAACGGCCGCCTGAAGAACGAAGAAACTGATCTGCAGCACGATGATGCGAATGAACATGGTCGTTCCGACTGATTCGAAGAGTCAGGCCTGCCCCGACACGCGCTCATCCTGTGAGGCGTCCTGCCAGGTGGGACGTTCGACAGAACCTGAAGACACAAACAGCCGTCGACTCAATGCTCCTCCTGAACCCGTCCGACGACAACCAGTCAATCATTCGCTCCCTTCATCGACAGACAAGCATTGGAATCCCGCTTTGTCGATTTCCGGCCGCCCGACGGATGACAGAACCGCATACGAAGTTTCGCCAGGATGCAGAAAATGCCGAAAGAAGAAAGATTCGGCAGATTCTGCGGGCAGACCGCATCCTGCGCGTCGGGCGATCCTGTTCCATGCCGCGCAGGAGCGATGTCGCGGTCCCGCGGTTCGATCCGGCCACCCGGATGACAGAGAATCCGCGGCGCCATTCCTCCCGGTGAGCCCGACGGGCTGTCAGACGGCGCAATCCGACTGCATCGAACCTGACCGCTGCTGTCTTCCTCGTCTGCGTGAATTCGCTACACTGACGGAATATCACTGTCTGCCCTCATCTTCATTTCACAGCCTGAGAACATTCCGGATCCTTCGGCGGGAATTCCGTTTCGTGCTCCTGGCCCCATGAGGCGGCCCGTGGCCGTCCGCAGCCGGCGTGATCGGTGTCCCTGGCAGAGCGCCCAGGTGCCCCGATGCAGGTTCTCAGAAACGAACAGAACGCAGCGAACTGACTTCAAGGGAGAAACGAAAATGGCCAAAGCCCGTGCGAAGAACACACCGACCACGTCGGCATCATCCGGCAGCAGCATCCTGGACAATGCGGTCGGCCAGATTGAAAAGATGTTCGGCCAGGGAGCCATCATGCGGCTCAGCGATTCCGATACGGCCAACGGAATTCCGGGCATTTCAACGGGAGCCCTCTCCCTGGATCTGGCTCTTGGCGGTCGTGGTTTTCCGCGCGGCCGCATCATCGAACTGTACGGTCCGGAATCCAGCGGCAAGACGACCCTGGCGCTGCACGCCATCGCGAACGCTCAGAAATCGGGCATTGCCGCATTCATCGACGCCGAACACGCGCTGGACCCGTCCTGGGCCCGTCGTCTGGGAGTCAACCTGGACGATCTGCTGGTCAGTCAGCCGTCCTACGGGGAAGAAGGCCTGCAGATTGCCGAAATGCTGGTGAAATCAGGAGCCGTGGACATCATCGTCATTGATTCGGTGGCGGCTCTGGTACCCAAAGCGGAACTGGACGGAGAAATCGGCGACAGCCATGTGGGGCTGCAGGCGCGGATGATGAGTCAGGCGATGCGCAAGCTGACAGGCGCCATTTCCCGAGCCAGTACGACGGTCATTTTCATCAATCAGATCCGTGAAAAAATCGGCGTGATGTTCGGCAGTCCGGAAACAACGCCAGGCGGCCGGGCACTCAAGTTCTACAGTTCCTGCCGGGTGGACGTTCGCCGCATTGCATCGCTGAAGGACGGCGACACCCAGATCGGAATCCGCATGCGGGCCAAAATCGTCAAAAACAAGGTCGCTCCGCCGTTTCGTGTGGCCGAATTCGACATGTACAACACCTGCGGCATCAGCGCGGAAGCCGACCTGGTCGATCTGGCCGTTGACGAAAAAATCATTTCCCGCAGTGGAAGCTGGTTCAGTTACGGAAAGATCAAGCTGGGACAGGGCCGTGACCGGGCCCGCGTATTTCTGGAAGAGAACCCGGAAACCGCCGCGGAAATCCGTGACAAAATTCTGGCCGCCCGCGGGTTTCCTCCCGCAAAAGCCGCAGCCGGCCACAGCGGCTGAATTCCGGACAGGCTGTTTTCAGCCGGTTTCTGTCTGATGGCGCACCGGTTTTCCTGGCACACCGGGCCTGGTGCACCGGGCCTGGTGCACCGGCGGGCTGCTGCTGGTTCACCGGAAGTCGCGCGATCGGCAGCGGCTGCCGGCGATCAGATCCGACAGATTCCGCAGTTCGTCCGCCACCACATGGATGACGCCGGATTCCTTCTGCAGAATTCCCCGGACCGTCAGCGCCGTGGCCACGGACGCAGTTCGGCGAAAGCGGTTCCAGACGTTCGGATGCACCACCAGGTTCGCCGTTCCCGTTTCGTCTTCCAGAGTCATAAACGTGATGCCCCGGGCGGTTGCCGGATGCTGCCGGTTCAGCACAATGCCCGCAACGCGCACACGGCGATCCGCGGGGTACCATCTGAGGGCTTCGGCAGGCAGAATGCCCTGCTGCTGAAACCGGCTGCGAAACGGCTGCAGCGGATGCCCCTTCAAAGACAGTCCGGTCGCCCGATAATCGGTGATGATCTGATCCAGCCGGGACATTTCCGGCAGAGCGTCCGGAACATTGTCCGACGGTTCCTGGGCGAACAGCGGCTGAACGGTCTGATCGGGCAATGCGTTCCACAAAGCCGAACGGCGCGGCAGACGCAGCGATCGGAAGGCATCGGCCCGGGCCAGGCAGGACAGCACGGCAGAACGGAACCGCGTTCGCCGGCGAAAATCATCCCAGGAGGCATACGGACGTTCTGACCGGACCTGCACAATCCGGTCTGCTGCTTCCCGCGGCAGACCGTTCACCAGACGCAGTCCCAGTCGCAGAGCCGGCGCACGGCCTGTACCGGGTTCCAGCGTACAGTCCCGATCGCTGTGGCACACGTCCACCGGACGCACGTCGACGCCATGCCGCCGGGCATCCTGAATGAGCTGAGCCGGCAGATAAAAGCCCATTGGCTGGCTGTTGATCAGCGCGGCTGTCAGAGCAGCCGGATGATGCCGCTTCAGCCAGGCACTGGCCCAGGCAAGCAGAGCGAAACTGACAGCATGCGATTCGGGAAAGCCATACTCGCCGAATCCCTGAATCTGCCGAAACAGGCGAGCGGCGAATTCCGGGTCGTAGCCGCGACGGTGCATGCCGTCGAGAAACTTTTCCCGGAACCGATCGATGACGCCGTGTCTCCGCCACGCTCCCATGGCCCGCCGAAGCTGATCGGCTTCTCCCGGAGTGAACCCGGCGGCCACGACCGCCAGCTGCATCGCCTGTTCCTGAAAAATGGGAACCCCCAGAGTGCGCTGCAGCACCTGACGGATGCGGTCGTCCGGGTACGTCACCCGTTCTTTTCCCTGACGCCTCTTCAGGTAGGGATGCACCATGTCTCCCTGAATCGGCCCCGGCCTCATGATGGCGAGTTCAATCACCAGGTCATAGAACGTTTTCGGACGCAGTCGAGGCAGCATGCTCATCTGCCCCCGGCTTTCAATCTGAAAGACGCCCACCGTATCGGCCTGCTGAATCATTCGATACACGTCCGGATCATCGGCCGGAATCGTCGCCAGAGTGAGTCTGTCCGGAGCGGTCTGCGGATGATGCGTCTGTTCGAAATCGTCGATCAGATCGAAACAGCGGCGCAAAGCTGTCAGCATTCCCAGAGACAGGCAGTCGACCTTCAGAATGCCCAGAGCGTCCAGGTCGTCCTTGTCCCACTGCACCACGGTCCGTCCGGCCATGGAAGCATTTTCCACGGGAACCAGTTCCGACAGCCGGCCGCGAGTGAACACCATGCCACCGACATGCTGAGACAGGTGGCGGGGAAAATGCCGAATGCCGCGCACCAGATCGAGAAACTGACGCGTCTTTCGGGCCTGAGGATCCAGACCCGCGTCGCGCAGCCAGTCGACGGAATCTTCCGGAGCCGTCCGGTCGAAGGATTCCGACAGCCGGCGGATGCAGTCGAGCGAAAAGCCCAGCGCTTTGCCCACATCACGAATCGCCGAACGCGTCCGGTACGTGATCACCGTTGCCGTCATGCCGGCGCGTTCCCGGCCGTATCGCCGGTAGATGTACTGAATGACTTCTTCGCGGCGTTCGTGCTCGAAATCGATGTCGATGTCCGGCGGTTCATTGCGCTCGCGGCTGATGAATCGTTCGAAAAGCGTTTCAAAACGATCCGGATCGACCGCCGTGACTCCCAGACAGTAACACACGGCCGAATTGGCCGCCGATCCCCGCCCCTGACACAGAATCCGCCGCTCCCGGGCGAACCGCACCAGATCCCACACCGTCAGGAAGTACGATTCATAACGCAGTTCCCGAATCAAAGACAGTTCATGCCGCAGCAGATTCCGCACCCGTTCGGGAATCCCGTCGGGATAACGCACTGCCGCCCCCTGCCACGTCAGTTCCTGAAGATACTCAAACGGTTCCCGTCCTTCCGGACACAGCTCCTCCGGATACTCATAGCGAAGCTCCTCCAGCGAAAACCGGCAGCGGTCCGCGACTTCCTGCGTCCGTTCCACAGCCTCCGGAAAATCCGCAAACAGCCGCCGCATTTCATCAGCCGATTTCAGGCGGCGTTCGGCATTGGGAAAACGGCGGCCTCCCAGCTCATCCACCCGGCATCCGTGACGAATGGCCGTGATCACATCCTGCAGCGGCTGCCGCCGGGCATCGTGGTAATGCACATCATTGGCCGCCACCAGCGGAAGTCCCCCCTGTTCGGCCAGACGCTTCATGCGATGCAGCAGCATGCGGTCATGCGGGCCGCCGTGCTGTTCGGCCAGAGCGTAACAGCGATCTGCAAAGATGTCCCGGTATCGGCCCGGCATGTCGTGCGATCCGCAGTCGATGACCGGACGCAGAGGCACGCAGGCCAGCAGACCGTCCGCATGTTCCGCCACATCGTCCACGGTCAGCAGACACGCTCCCTTGTCTGCCCGGCGACGCCCCCGTGTGATCAGCCGACACAGGCGGCCATAGGCCGCCCGATCGGTGGCCAGCAGAACCAGAGGCGTGCCGTCCGTCGGAGTGATTTCCGAGCCGATCAGCAGTTTCAGCCCGGCTTCCCGAGCCGCCACATGGGCCCGCACAACGCCGGCCACACTGTTGCGGTCCGTGATGGCCAGAGCCGCCAGGCCCAGTTCGGCCGCCCGGCTGACCAGTTCATCCGGATGAGAAGCTCCTTCGAGAAAGGAATAATTCGTACGGCAGCGCAGTTCCGCATAGCAACCCGGACGCACAGACCGACGCGGCGGGCACACCGGACGACGGCGCAAAGAACTCACTTCCGGCATGGCAGCCTGACGCCCTTCATTCAAACATCCCATGCAGAAACCACCGCTGCTGCCGGTCCTGAAAAATCCAGAACCGCGCCCCGCGGTGCGTTTCCACCTGAAAATAGTTCCGCTGCACCGGTCCGGTCGCCTGCCACCAGCCGGTGTCCAGACGTTCCGGACAGGTACTGCGAACAATGCGGTCACTGCGGCCGGACCGCTGCATCCACCGAATGGTCCCGTCCGTTCCCAGATGCACCTGAATCGGTTCCGGTACCGACAGCAGCAGCAGCGGCTGCGCACACCAGAACCGGCCGATCCCTGCCCCGCCCGGAACATCCTCCACCGGTGCCTTCCGCACGAAATCCACTTCCGTCAGCGGCCGATATTCCACCGCCTGCTCCGGAATCGCTTCGGGACACAGTTGAGGCCGGACCACCGCATGCGATCCCAGACGAGCGATCAGCCGGTCCGTCAGACGCCGCAGAATCGCCGGGTCGGCGATCGGCTGAGGATCCGGAAACAGAGACGACGGATTCTGCCGGATCACGGCCGTATCGGCCGCTTCCAGACGAATCGCCTGCACCCGCCCTGTGAACCGAACCGTGTCCAGTTTCAGCCGCAGCAGATCCCGCAGATGCAGTTCGCATCTTTCCGGTCGTGTCAGGCGCACGTTCAGAACGGTCTGCGTTTTCGTTTCATCGGTCAGACGCACCGTCAGAGTCAGCAGCCCGTGACCACAGGACACCACTTTCCGGACGACACGGGCCAGCAGGTCCAAACAGACCGATTCCACCACCGCCCTCCCGTCGACCGGCTCCTCCGTCTCCCATTCTTCCGCAGTCGGTTCCGGTATCCGGACCGGTACCAGCAGTTCTTCGGCCCGTCCCAGAAGCTGATCCAGACGGCGGGAAAGCAGCGGCCCAAAACGGGATGGCAGAGACTCCGGAGGAAGAGCCATCAGAGATCGGATGGTGTCCAGCCCCAGCTCCCGCAGACGAGACACCACCGGCGCCGGAATCCGCAGAGCTTCCACCGGCAAAGACCGCAGACGCCGGTCCGGACCGGCCCGGTGGCCATAACGGGCAATCGCCCAGGCGGCTCCCGGACTGCCCGCCGCCGCTGCATGCACAAAATATGCCTGAACAGACAGATCGATCACCAGCAGACGAACCAGCCGGGCTTCTCCGCCGAACAGCCGGGCACAGCCGGAAATGTCGAGCACCAGGCCGCATTCCCCCTCGAACCATTCCACCGCCGTCTGCGGGCTGTAGCGGCCGCACAGAACGGCCAGCCGGTCCAGTTCCCGCCGGTCTCCGTCCGCATCGTGCGTCAGAAACCAGGCCGATTCACACAGAGACCGCGCTTCGGCCGCAGACATCCCGGAACGCACGCCCCGACCGCGGGCACGGCGACAGGCGGCCGCCACGTTCTCCCGATTCCCCGATCTTTCCAGCAGCACACAGGCTTCCGATGCAGCATCAGGCCGTTCGCGATGCAGTCGCTGAATCGGAAAATTCGGCAGCCACACGCACAGCACCCGTTTCATCACAGAAATCCAGTCTGATGCTTCGATCCCAGAATCGGCCTCGTGCCGACAGACAGCGCACTTCCAGACGACGACCGAAAAACGGTGCCGCACAATCTTCCGCAACATGCTCAGGTGTCACCAGAACACGCACATCCGGACGGATGGACGGCTGCCGCCCCGGTGCGGTACGCACAATCATGCCCACAGCAGTCCCCCGTTCGGCCGCCCGCTGCAGACGACGCCCTTCCCGCATCGTCAGACCCTTCATCAGACAGACCACCGCTCCGATCCCCGGACACCGCAGAATCTGTTCCATCGCCCACAAAGCTTCCGCACGCGATTCCGGACGCACCAGAAGAACGTCTTCCGCCCGCAGACCGATCGCCGGGAAAGCAGCCGGATAAAACCGACCCGCCGGATCCCCGGAATCCACCAGCACCACCGGCGCACTCCGCTGAATCCGACCGGCAGACGACAAAGCCAGCAGCAGCGCTCCGCTTCCCGGTTCGGATGCCACCCACTCCACCAGCTTTCCGCGCCGCAGTCCCCGATCCGGCAGTATGTCGTCCAGAAACGGAATGCCCGTCGACACCACCGCCCGGCCGTCCCCGGACTCCTGCACCGAATCCTTCAGCTCCGGCAGTCCTCGTCCCCGGCGATGCAGCGCCGCACGCAGTCTCTGAATCTGAACCGCCCGGTCCGCTGCCGGTGAAGCCGCCGAACGGCCGGTCAGGACAGAATGATCACCCGAAACCATGTTCCCCTCAGATTCCAGACAGCCCTGCTCCGCCGGTCTCACGCAGCCAAAGAAAAAAATCTCCGCAGACAGCATCAGACCGCGTCTCCGGCAGGCAGACGAAACCGCACCCGGGCTGCGTCCGGATTTCATCGATCGTTCGACCCCGGAATCCGGACCGGCCGCCGCAACACCGCCGTTCGCAACACAGCCCCTTACCGGCTTCCCATCAGCCGAATCACTCCCACCACCACGCCTTCGATCACCACATCTTCCGGACGGCAGTAAATGGGCTGCATGGCTGCATTCGCCGGCTGCAGCCGGATGCGGCGCTTTCGGGGTTCCCGGTAGAAACGTTTGAGCGTGGCTTCGTGATCCATCCGGGCCACCACCAGATCTCCGTCAGCACAGGTATTCTGCCTGCGCACCACCACCAGGTCTCCATCCGCAATGGCGTCTTCAATCATGGAATCTCCGCGAACCCGCAGAGCGAAATGATTGCCGTCGGAAAAGTCCGTCAGGTCGATCTGTTCATCCTGCTGTTCCACCGCTTCAATCGGAACTCCGGCAGCCACCATTCCGGCCAGAGGCAGGCCGGGAGACTGCGCCGGCTGCAGCCCCCGATGCCCCGGCTGCCGGCGCAGATATCCGGCCTTCACCAGATTGGTGACATGGAACCGGGCGGTATGGGGCGATGCGTATCCGAAGGCCGCCTGGATCTCAGACAGACTCGGAGAACGCCCCGTTTCCCGCATTTCCCTGCGAATGAATTCCAGAACCCGTGCCTGCACCCGAGTCAGCGGCGGCAGCCCCATTCCGCAGCCTCCTGTCCAAAACCCGAATCGTCCAGAGACACCTGCCGTCATGAATAATAAAAATTTATTATTTCTGTTTCTCCATGAACAGAGCGCAGACGCCCTTTTCGGAAATCCGGCCGGAATTCGTCCGCGCACGGCGAACAACCGCCCGCAGGACGGATCCAGGAACCGAGCGACCGCCGATCCGGCAGCAGCGCGGGCACGCGGCGGTGGGCTGTGGCTTGTTCTCCCTGAGTCGTTCCTGTCCGAAGCGTCCGGCCACAGTCATCGACGGCCCCGACGGAGCGGGGCCCTCCATTGTCCGTAACCGTTCAGCGTTCCGGGGCTGCATCGGGAACCGGGACAGGGTTCGGGGCTGACTTAAGGTGACCAGCGCTTCCGGAATCGTGCTGATCGGCTGCAGGCCCTGCACCTTCAGCGTCCGGGAAACCAACAGGCCGGAAGCAGCAGGCCGGAAGCAGCAGGCCGGATCCAGGAGCGTCGCGACGCCGATCCGGCAGCAGCAGCCGTCCGGCTCCCTTTTCAGAAGTCCCCGACGACCTCTCCGCCGTTCCGCGTGGCCAGAGCATGCCACAGGCTCAGATCGATGTTTTCGCTCACGAAATGCACGGATCCGTCGCCTTTCACGAACAGTGCTCCGCCCGCATGATGACTGCTGTAGTCGTCGAAGTGAGCCACCGGATCATTCGGAACATGGTCCGACACTCCCAGAATTCTCTGAAAGGCCTCTTCACCGCCGGACACCATCCCGACCCATGTCGAATACCAGCCGGCATCGGCATCCGTCCGGCGTTCCCCGACCATCAGCGTGTTGCTGGTTCCGTCCGTGACATCGCGGAGACGCACCCGGCTGTTGTGGTAGAAAATACCGTCGCTCACACACTGACCGGACGCCGTCACCGGCGCGGTTCCCGGAGCCGCCGTGCAGTCATGCAGGTCCACCGTTCCAAACGAACCGACGTAGTTGGCAATCGGTAACGTCGCCAGCACAACGGTTCCGGTCGCGTCATCGTGAATCTCGAATGTTTCCGGCTGCGGGTCCGAAGGGCAGCGAAACACGGACAGACGCGTTTCCCGAAACAGAGTATTCGCCGGATCCTCAATCGCCAGCCGGGAATCGAACGCTTCATACAGCGGCGTCTGATCCAGAAACGGGAGCAGCATGGTCCCCCATCCGGCTCCGTTCAGACCATTGTGAGCACTGTGGGTTCCTCCGCTGACGGAAATCCAGCCCGGAGGAAACACGGAATGCACGTCATGATAGTTGTGCAGAGCCAGTCCGATCTGCTTCAGATTGTTTCGACACCGGGTACGACGAGCGGCTTCTCGTGCCTGCTGCACCGCCGGCAGCAGCAGGGCCATGAGTACGGCAATGATGGCAATCACCACCAGAAGTTCGATCAGAGTGAACGCACGACGACGAAAACCAGAAAAAAACAGGACACACATGATTCGTAATCCCTGAAAGGAAAGACACAGCCTGGGGACCGGAGGCGCAGCGCGGCCTCCCCGATTCCGTCACACGGAATGCAGCCGCCGACCGGCCCGTACAGCGTCTTTCACCTGCAGCCAGGAGGCATCTGGTCGTCCGGATCCGATTCATCATCCGGATCAAACGACGCCCGGCCTCCGTCGTTCCGACAGGGCGACGGAAACGAGGCCTCCCCGTTGTTCCAGGGGTCACTCGAACGCCGGCGGTCAGCAGCCGATCCCGACCGACGGCGGCCCCCGAACCAGCACACCGGACAGCGCCTCACGGGGCACACATCCGGCCGAAAACAGCACAGCGATCTCTGTTCGCTCAGCAAACAGCACATCTGCTGTCAGAGTGTCCGCACAGGCTGCGGCACACAGCGCCTGGCAGATCGGACATTCATCCCGGTTGTGCACCGGTCCGGCCGGATCCGAAGTTTTCCTGGACTCCCCGAACCGTTCATCGGTCCTGCCATGCCGGCAGGCTCCGTCGTGCCCATGCGTGTGAACCAGACCCGCCTCGACACGCGACGTGTCTGCATGGCCGTGCCGGCAGCCAGGATGCACGACACAGGAAGCCGGCACCATCAGGAGCCGGGCCACAACTGTGGCCACAACTACCGATTTCAGACAGGAAGAACGCAGTGGCCGCACGAATCCAGCACTCCGGGTAAATACAAGTCCCGGCACTCCTACGATTCCCGGACGGATCCTGCGGGAAAACCTTTTTTATTCTGTCACCAACCCGAATGCCGACACAGGCTGTGTGCCGCCGATCACAGCGTATGCTGCCGCACAGACATCCGCGTCCGGATTCCTGGCAGGCACATGGATTCCGCCACGCCGGACACCTACAGCCCGGCGGCAATCCAGTCCACGGCCGCCGCAACAGCGTCCCCGGCCGCGGTCGTCACCGTCACCGGCCCGGATGCCTCCCAGGCACCCGTCACCAGCGGCAGCTCATTTTTATCGTTCACCCAAAGCGGATGCGGCGCAGACAGACTCAGCAGCGCCGGCAGATCACCGTATTTCACCGCACCCGGAACAAAACGCGCATCCTGCCATCGTTTCAGCGAGCGGAACCGGAATCCGTCGGTGATCACGGCCACACGGTCCAGGCGTCCGCCGGTCATCACACGGGCCGCGGCCAGCAGCGGCCCCCCGCCGCGAACCCCCACGGCATGAACGGCCCGAGGCCGGTGTTCGTCTCCGGTCACCCAGGCGGTCAGCGTCAGAATGTCGTGAACCCGCCGGACGAACAGCGTGTGGTTGTAGGTGTAGGTGTAGCCGGCATACGTCCGGGGATTGTCGACCAGCCGATTCTCTGTCAGCGTCTGCCGATTCGTGGTGAATTCTCCCTGACCGAACAGATCGGCCCCCACCACCGCGTAACCGGCCTGCAGCAGCCGCTGCACATCCGGATGAAGTCCGTCGCCCGAGAACAGACCGGTTTTTCCCTGCCCGTCGATCCACAGCACGACTTCCGAATTCCATGACCGCGCTGTGGGGTACAGCGAAATGACGGGCAACTGTTCACCGGCCGATGTCAGACGGATCAGATCACCGAATTCCAGATAACCGGAACGCTCCTCCTTCCACACCTTCGTTCTCTGAATATCTCCGGATTCCGGCACATCGCGATCGATGATCGTTTCCCAGGCGGCCCGAACGGCGGCTGCATAGGCGGTCCGCTGTTCGGGCGTGGCCGGCCGGTGATCGAACAGCAGAGCCCGGTCGCGTTCATCCAGCTGCCGCAGCAGCCGCCGTTCGTACTCGATTCCGCCCGGCGGTGCCGGGTATTCATCCGTCCACATGGCCGTTTCTTCCTTCGTGAACAGCGGCCAGTCGGTTTCCGTGATCGGTTCTTCCAGCCCCAGCCCGAGATGCCGGTTCATCCAGGAATACATGAGCTGCCGGGTGACCGCATTGAAGTTGTGGGGCATGTGGAGCATTTCCACACAGTCCACGTTGTCCGGTGCCCCCAGCATGGCATAAAGCCGTTTCAGTTCCGGATACCCTTTGGACATCATGTCCCGGGTCCAGTCGTTCACGGCTGTCATCGCCTGGGGCTTCGGAGCGAACAGAGCCGCCAGCTCCACATTGCCGGTGCCGATGCGCAGCAGACTGCAGTTTTCGCACGTGCAGCCCCCCTGCATGGCCGTCGACACCATGCCATTCGGGTAGGCAACGATCGGACGGTCATCGATCGCGCCCAGCAGAATCGTCTGCGTGCCGCCACCACTGTTTCCTGTCACCGCCAGCCGATTCGGATCGACATCCGGCAGGCCGGCCAGAAAATCGAGTGCCCGCACGCTGTTCCAGGTCTGCACGGACATGATCGAATGGAGCCGCAGCTCCGCCTGGACACCGAAAAAACCCCAGTCTTCAGGCCCTTCCAGTTCGGGTCGGGGGGACCGGTAACGGTGTGCCACTTCATAGGAAATCTGCTGACTGTCGGCGTATCCGAGCATGTCATAAATGAAAGCCACACAGCCCATCCGGGCGAGCTGAGCGCAGCGGGCCAGCTTGGGCATCCGTCCGGACTGTTCCAGGAATTCTTCCCCGCGTTCGATCTGTTCCAGAATGCGCTGCGGCCCGACATCCTGGAGGCGGCCACCGTGTCCGTGCGGACACAGAATTCCAGGCCGCGGACCATCGGACGGGGAATCCGGCCGGAACAGCATGCCTGTCACAAAGTGTCCAGGCACACTTTCGAAGAACACCTTTTCCATGGTGAATCCGTCGCGTTTCACTTTTCCGTGAATGACGGCGTTCAGAGGAGTCCGTTCCGGCCAGGGCCACAGACCGGTCGCCACCAGGACCCGTTGTCTCAGTTCAGCCCGCCGCTGCTGCCACTGAGCCGGCGTAGCGGGCACGTGAAACGGAAAGTAGCCGTTCAGATCCTTCGGCGGCTGCAGCCGGACATCGTCCGGCTGCTGACCGGCGGCCAGAACCTGATGGTCCGCGGCCGGCACCTGCGCCGCCCACATCCCCGCGACAACGGCGGCCAGCAGGACAAGACGGTTCCTGACGTCACAACACAGCATGGCGGGATCTCACTGGCGGGAAAACAGGACGGAATGGCGGAACGCCCGGCGGACCGTGCGACTCAGCCGATTCCACGATCCTAGTGCTCCCTGTTGGGCGAATTCAACTGCCTGCAGCCGGTGGGGAGACTGTCGGACGGTCGCCGGCAGCCGGATTCCTGGTTCGGGCACACTGCGGACGACTCGTGGCGTTCCGATCTTTTCCCCGTATAATCTCCCGCACTGCGCGCGTTCCGTCTGCCGGATCATTCGGCCTGTTTTTCTGTCCGTCCGGTTGTCTCGCTGTGCCGTCCAGACCATATCCGATGCGAATCGGATGCGAATTCCTCAACAACCCACATCACCGGCCCGGCCGGTCCCTGTCCGCCCCTTCGCAGCAGCCGCCTTCCATGCCCCAGTGCTCCCGTCCTTTCTTTCACGCGATTGTTCCCATGGCTGCAGTCCGGTTCGGGCTGATCAGTCTGCTGGCCGTCGGCTGCGGCGATGCACCTGCCATTCGCCGCTACACCGTGCCGCGTGAAAACCCGCACGATCTGACATCGGATGTTCTTCGCCGACAATTTCCCTTCGTGCCGTTTCGCTGGCAGGTTCCGGATTCCTGGCAGCCGGCTGCCAACGACCAGTTCAGCATGCGGGCCTGGCAGACAGGTTCTGCAGGGACAGCCGCACGCATCACGGTGGGACGGTTTCCGGCCCGCACGGGCATTCCGGCTCAGGTCATCCGCTGGCGTCGCCAGCTCGGCCTGGACACTCAGGATGCCGAGGAAGCCATGAACCACGTGTCCGAACTCAAAACGAAAAACGGCACCGGTTCGTTCGTGGAAATCGACGGAACGCGGGAATCGATTTTCGCCTTCATCCTGCCGATCGACGACGATTTCTGGATCATTCGTTTTCGCGGGCCTTCCGACATCGCTGCGTCTCAGCGCGATGTCTTTCGCAGTTTCTGCCGATCGATCGAGTATGCGGCTCCGCCGGATGAACCCGGCGGCAGCAGCGATTCCCCGTCCGCCGCGACACAGGACGAAGCGCCGGACACCGACGTTTCGCCTTCGTCAGCCGGAGACTAACGCATGGCGACTGCCGTCCCTCAGGATTTTTCCGACCGCCGTCCTGCCGACCGAACGGATTTTCTGTCTGTTCGCGGTCTGCTGGAATGGGCCGGATCTCTGAAATTCACGTGCGTCCTGTTCGCCCTGGGCATGTTCATCGTGTTTGTCGGCAGTCTGGCTCAGGCCCGGCGCGACGTGTGGCATGTGGTCAATCAGTACTTTCGCGTGTACATCGCCGAAATCGAAGTGCGGGACTTCTTCCCGCCGTCGATGTTCCCCGAACTGATCGACGTTCCGTGGGAAGAACGTCTGGGGATTTTCGCATCCTTTCCGTTTCCCGGCGGCTGGCTGATCGGCTGGCTGCTGCTGATCAATCTTCTGGCCGCTCACATCACCCGCATCCGGATGCGGGCCGAAGGGTTTCGTCTGTGGGGCGGCCTGCTGACCATCGCAGCCGGATTCATGCTGATGGCCCTGATCGTCGTCACGGGCAATCGTCAGACGGGCGTCGAACATGCCAACACGCTGCTCAGCCCGGACCAGATCTGGATGGTTCTGCTGGGCATCATGGCGGTTTCCGTGATCGGGTTTGCCGCGGCCGCATTCTTCGGTCGTCAGAGAACGCGGGCCGAAAAACGGGTTCTGCTGGGAATCGCCGGCAGCATCGCAGCCGTCCTGATCTGGTTCGCCGTGTCCGGTCCGGTCAATCTGTCGTCCATGCGCATCCTGTGGCAGCTCATGAAAGCCTGTCTGTGCGCCGGCCTGCTGCTGGTCGGATCCTCACTGCTGTTCCGTCAGCGGGGCGGAATCGTGGTGCTCCACACGGGAATCGCCATCCTCATGATCAGCGAACTGATCGTCGGCCTGTACGGTCACGAAAGCCTCATGACGATCGTGGAAGGCGAACAGACGAATTACGCCCGCGACATTCGGGAAGTCGAACTGGCCATCATTTCTCCGGACGGCGATCAGGAAACCGTCGTGGCCGTTCCGCAGGAACTGCTGCTGCAGTCCGCGGACCGCGTGAAGCAGAAGCAGCCCGACGCCGCTGTGATTTCGCTGGCCGAATACGGGGTTCCGTTCGACATCCGCGTCACGCAGTTTCTGCCCAACAGCCGTCTGCGTTCGGCCGGCCCCGATGATGAACTGACCGAATCCGGCCTGGGCAGTTTTGCCGTCCCCGTGCCGCTGGACCCGGTGGACGGCATGAGCGACGAAACGAACGAAAGCGCCGCCTACATCGAAATCATCGATCGCCGGACCGGACAGGTCGTCCGCAAAGTCCTCACATCTTTCAGCGCCAGCGAACACCGAAGCGTGTCTCTGCCCGAACGCATCACATTCGACAGCGCCCCCTGGGATCTGGTCCTGCGGTTCCGACGCAACTACCGTCCGTATTCGGTCCGTCTGGAGGATGTTCGGCGAGACAACTATGTGGGATCGAACACACCGCGCAACTACCAGTCGACCATCGTCATTACCGACAGCCGCACGCATCAGTCCGAAGAATTCACACTGTGGATGAACAACCCGCTGCGCTACCGCGGAGAAACCTTTTACCAGAGCGGTTACCATCCGCTTCCGGACGGCAAAGAAGCCACCACGCTGCAGCTTGTACGCAACACCGGATGGATGCTGCCGTACATCGGCTGTGTCGTGGCGGCGTTCGGCATGTTCGGCCACTTCTGGCTGACGCTGCGGCGATTTCTGAACCGGTCGGCCCGCACGGCCCGTCGCGTGACCGCCGGACGCGTTCCGGCCATCGCGGCTGTCGCGACCGCACTGATCTGTGCCGGATGGGTGGCCGGCCGCATGCGTCTGCCCGACCCGGTCTCCGGCACCTGGCACGTGGACCGGTTCGGACAGCTTCCCATGGCCGGCGGTGGCCGCACTCAGCCGATCGATTCCTGGGCACGCAGTCAGCTTCTGCTTTCGTCCCACCGATCGACCTTCAAAGGAGAACTGACGGCCGCCGAACTGGACGCGCAGCGGGGCGAACTGCTCGAAACCATTCGTGCAGAATGGCCGGACGTGGATTTCACGTCTCTGGAATCCTTTCACGGGGAGTACCCGGAATGGATCGAACAGATCGCCCGGCTCACTTCGTCGGGCGACAACGCCGTGGAAGCACGGCTGCGCGACCACATGACCACACGCCGCAGTGCCCTGTGGTGGTTTCTCGATCTGGTGGCTCGTCCGGACCGCGGCATGCGGCATCGTGTCATCTGGATCGACAACGACCAGATTCTGGCCCGTCTGAACCTGGAACTGCGTCCCAAAGAACTCGTCTACTCCCTGGCCGAAATTCAGCCGGGACTGAAGAATCTCGAACAGGTCGACCGGGAAGCCCGCCAGCTTCAGAACGCCGGGCAGGACAACCGTCTGACATCGCTGCAGCGCCGCACCATGGCCCTGTTCAATACCCTGAGACGTCTGGATACGATGCAGCAGGTGTTCCAGCCGGCCGGCCCGGATGATCTGCTGCCCTCGCTCGTGGACGCCTGGCGGATCATGAAACGTCTGGACGGAGCCCCCGTGCCGCTGGCGATCGCCACGGGCATCGACGATGAACAGCGCGCCTGGGAAACCGTACGCGTCGGCAGCCTGCTGCGTTCCTGCCGCGACCAGATGACCGAACGCGGAATCACGAATCGTTCCGACCTGACACAGTGGTTCCGGAACCGGGCGGCCCGGGAAACCGTCCTCAGTTCTTTGCAGCGCAGTTTCGAACTGCTTCAGGAAGCAGCCGCGGAACGGGCCGGCAATGCCGATCCGGCCCCCGGTGCGCCGCAGGAACTGGCCGCCTCGCTGCTGAACCAGTTCGACGAAGGCTACGAAAAAGAACTGTTCAGCCTGATCGCTGCAGCCGAACCGGATCAGTCCATGGAGGACGTCATCGCCGGTCTCAGCCCTGATCGCATTCGGAAGCTGGCGGGGGAAAAGATCACACGCGATCTGTTCGACGTGTTCCGAACACTCGAAGACGATCCGGCCGACCAGCGTCTGCAGGAGGTCCGCATGAAGCTGCGCCTTGTGCAGCAGAATCTGTCCGACCAGGACGATGCAGAATCCGCTCTGAGCGAGGCCATGAACCAGGAACTGTTCACGATTCTCACGGAAGATCTCGATGCCCGCGCCGGAACTCTGCTTTATGCATCAGACGATGCGGCCGTGTTCGACGCATCGACTGCGGGAATCCTGGGAGCCCTGGAAGCCTGGGGCACAGACAATCTCGAACAGTTCAACCAGGCGGTGGCCGCTTACCAGACGTATCTCGATGAACACGATGTCCCGTTCATCGACCGGGACCGCGTCGATCTGGAAGTGCTGTTCAACCACTTCGATCCGTTCTGGCGGGCCATTTATCTGTACCTGACGGCGCTGCTGCTGTCGTTCGTCGCCTGGATCCTGTGGCCCCGGACTCTCAGACAGACCGCCTGGGCCATGATTCTGGTGGCCTTCGTGGTCCACAGCGCGGCCCTGTGGATGCGAATGGAAATCTCCGGACGCCCGCCGGTGACCAGCCTGTACAGTTCCGCCATTTTCATCGGCTGGGCGATGGTGGCTGCCTCCCTGGTCATCGAACGGCTGGTGGGCTGGGGCATCGGCAATCTCGTGGGAGCCGCCACGGGATGCGCCACTCTGCTGATCGCGCACTATCTGGCCCGCGAAGAAGGCGACACTTTCAGTGTGATGCAGGCCGTTCTGGACACGACATTCTGGCTGGCCACGCACGTCGTGTGCATCACGCTGGGTTATGGAGCCACGTTCCTGGCCGGCTTTTTGGGGCTGTGCTACGTGATTCTCCGCCGGTTCCGGCCGACCGCCGGTCCGACGGAACCGGCCCCGCAGACCGACAGCGACCGGATCGTGTTCCTCGGCCGCGTCGTGTACGGCGTTCTGTGTTTCGCGCTGTTTTTCAGTCTGGTGGGCACCGTGCTGGGCGGCCTGTGGGCTGATGATTCCTGGGGACGTTTCTGGGGATGGGACCCGAAGGAAAACGGCGCTCTGATCATCGTTCTCTGGAACGCCCTCATTCTGCACGCCCGCTGGGACCGCATGGTGCGCGACTACGGCACGGCCGTTCTGGCGATGGGCGGAAACATCGTGACCGCCTGGTCCTGGTTCGGTGTCAATGAGCTGCGGGCCGGACTGCACACGTACGGTTTCACGGAAGGCCGCCTGGCCATGCTGCTGTCGTTCGTCGCCGTCCAGATGGTCATCATCATCGCAGCCGTGTTCCTGCGTCCTGCCCGAACAGCGGCCGCCGAATGACACGATCCGGTCCGCGGAAACCTTTCCGCACCGATCTTCCGGCCTGTTCAGTTCAGCAGTTCCATCATCCCCACCGTCAGCAGCGACAGCACCACCAGAAGACACAGAATCCACCGCGGCCACACGGCGGCCGAACGGTGTTCTTTCTGAGACCGAATGCCGACGGCCCGAAACGCCAGCGAGGTGCCCAGAATGATGGCCACCATGTTCATCGCGAACAGAAGCAGCGCACCGCCCGCGGAACCGGCATCCCGATGAGCCAGGGCGATTCCCGACGTGGCCACCGGCGGAACCAGAGCCGCCGCAATGGCCACCCCCGGCAGAGCCGAAAACAGGCTGGGCCGGCCCATCGCGTAGGCTGCGGCGGTCCCGCTGGCCAGGGCAATGAGCAGATCGTAGAAACGCGGATGCATGCGGCTGGTCATTTCCGAATCGAAGACCAGCTGCACTGAGTCCGGATCCTGCCGCACCAGCGGATGGCCCCACCCGAAAGACGATGCGACACGAACCGCCAGACCGAACAGAACGGCAAGGACCAGTGCCGTGGCGAATCCCCGCAGCGCCGTTCGCAGCGCCACCCGCGTCAGAAACGCGTTGCCATGAGCCACTCCCAGACCGACTCCGGCGATCGGTGTCATCAGCGGAGCCACCAGCATGGCACCGATGATCACCGCCGCCGAATTCTCCGCCAGGCCCAGACAGGCAATCAGCGTCGACAGGCTGATCAGAAACACGAAATCGAAATCCCACTGCGAACTCTGCTGAACCCGGGCCACCAGTTCCACCCGTTCCTGACGTCCGAGCTGAGGGACCAGACTCCTCAGCCGCCGGTCCAGACCGCTCAACAGACGGGTGCTGATGGACCGGGCCGGCCGCACGGCTGCCAGAGCGGGAATCACGTGACGCTCTCCCGATGACGCTCCGGCCGCATAAAACTGCCGCAGCGACCGAACATCGGACACGCCCGTCAGAACCAGATCGAATTCCTTCGGATCGAGTCCGCGGACAGCTTCCGAAAACCGGCCGGACACGACAACACGACGCGCAAACCGTTCCTGTGTCCGACGATCCGGTGCCTCCTGCAGCAGCTCCTCCAGCCGTCTGCGGCCGACCGGATCCGCCAGGTCTCCGATTTCCGGTTCCACGTACACCACCGTCACCTGCCCACCGGCTCCCTGCGGAACCAGACGGGCCGCATGGGCCAGAAGCACACTGTTGTCCGTCGTTTCCCTCAGCACGACCGCCAGACGAATCTCCATGCGAAACGCCTGCGAATCATCCTGCAGCAGAATGACCTCACAGTCGCTGTGATTCAGCAGCAGCATCTGCCAGTGGTCCGCATCCGCATGATCCTTCGCCAGGACCGGAGCCGGCACAATGATCCGCTTCGGATCCAGCTCCTTCAGCGCGTCTGTTCGACCGGCCAGCCAGCCGTCTCCCGTCAGCCGATACATCGACACATCCCGCGGAACCCGAAGCGGCAGACGGTCGTCGGTCTCTTCCGTGTTCTCAGTGCGATGCGGATCACGGCCGCCCGGCGGATCGGCAGCAGGTGACAAAACCGAACGGCACTGCCGCACCAGCTCCGCCCCTTCATCCTCTCCGGCCGGATCGATTTCCTTCAGCCGATCCGCTCCCGGTCGCCGTTCGGCCAGAACAATTGTCAGGTCGGTGCTGTCAGCGGCGGCAATCGCCCCGGCCCAGGCAGCCAGAGCACAGATGCGATCCACTTCGGCCGCCATGAGCACAGTCGTCACGCCAGGACACCTCCCCCAAAAAACAGCATTCCCTGCGGCATCATGACAGATCGGCGGCTTTACGGGCAGAGCAGCCCTGTCTGCAGCCGCCGCATCTGCCGCAGCGGATGGCCATCCGACTTCCGCATCTCCTGTCCTGGTCTGCCGCGCAGACTCCGCCCCTTTCCGGTGGCCATCCGGAAAGCCGGCACGGACATCGAATGCCCCCGGACTGCCTCACCAGACGCCGGTTCAGGCGAGCACGTCGTGGATCACCTGGCCGTGGATATCGGTCAGACGAAAATCACGCCCCTGAAACCGGTACGTCAGACGTTCATGGTCGAACCCCAGCAGGTGCAGAATCGTCGCCTGCAGATCATGCACGTGGACCGGGTTTTCCGTGATGCGGAAACCCAGCTCGTCGGTGCGGCCGTAGTTCAGGCCGGCCCGCACCCCGCCACCGGCCATCCACACCGTGAAACAGTCCGGATAGTGGTCGCGTCCCAGATTCTTCGAAGCGGCCGTTCGGCCTTCGCGGAACGGTGTCCGACCGAACTCCCCGCCGCAGATCACCAGGGTGTCTTCCAGAAGCCCGCGCTGTTTCAGATCGCGAATCAAAGCCGCAATGGGGCGATCTGTCCGGGCCCATTTTTTCGTGAGTCCGTCGGTCAGAGATTCCTGGGGACCGGTTCCGTGAAAGTCCCACCCCCAGTCGAACAGCTGCACATAGCGGACGCCCTGTTCAACAAGCCGCCTGGCCAGCAGACAGTTGTTGGCAAAACTGGCCTCGCCGGGCTGCGCCCCGTAGGCTTCCTGCGTCGAACGGGTTTCCTTCGAAATATCCATCACCTCCGGAACGGCCATCTGCATTCGAAAGGCCAGTTCGTACTGAGCGATTCGCGTCTGCGTTTCAGGATGCCCCAGCTCGCCCGCCTGGATCTCATTGAGCTGCTTCAGGGCATCCAGAGACCTCCGGCGCAGCCGCCGATCCATCCCCGCCGGGTCCGACACATCGAGAACCGGATCCCCCTTCGAACGGCACTGCACCCCCTGATACACACTGGGCAGAAATCCGCTTCCGTATGAGTTGGCTCCCCCGTTCGGCTGCACACCGCTGGAAATCAGAACGACAAAACCCGGCAGGTCCTGGTTTTCCGTTCCCAGCCCCCAGGTCACCCACGCTCCCAGCGACGGACGTCCGGATCGGGCAGACCCGGTGTAAACCAGCAGTTCCGCCGGAGCGTGATTGAACTGATCGGTGTGCATGGAATGGATCAGGCACAGCTCGTCCGCGATTCCGTGCAGGTGGGGCACAGCATCGGACAGCCACGTACCGCTTTCTCCGCACTGCCGAAAGCGTCGCGGAGTCCCCAGCAGTTTCGGAACGCCGCTGGTGAACGCGAACGTGCGCCCTTCCAGAAAGGACTGCGGGCAGTCTTCTCCTGACCGGCGCACCAGTTCCGGTTTGTAGTCGTAGCAGTCGAGATTGGGAGGCGACCCGGTCAGATGCAGATAGATCACCCGACGGGCCCGCGCGTCGAAATGCGGCTGTCGCGGAGCCAGCGGGCGGACCGACTGCCCCGCCGGGATCTCCGATCCGCCCGCTGTTCCCCACACAGATGCCAGAGCCGCCGCTCCCAGACCCGGCATCGATGTGGAAAGGAAATGCCGTCGAGTGGCTTCCGCCAGGTGCTGTTTCCAGGACATCATCGCAGTCGGTTTCCAGCAGCAGTTTCCGCAGTTCACACGCACAGGCAGACCATCCTGCCTGCACGACATCCGGATCCGTCGGACCGGACCAGCCGGCCGGGCGGCCTTCATCGTTTCAGAAACATTTCATCCAGATTCAGAAGAACATTGCTCACCACAGTCATCGCCGCCGTGCGGGACACATCCAGATGATCCGGTAAAGGTCCCAAAGGATCCGTAGCCAGTTGTTCAGCCTCCTGGGGCTGTTCGACGAGCTGCTGCAGCGCATCCTCGAACAGTTCCTGCAGCACCGTCAGTTCGGTATCGGTCGGCGGTCGCAGCAGACAGCACCGAAAAGCGAAACGGATCTGTTCATCCGGAGTTTCCGCATGCTGCTGAGCACGGCGGGCCAGAGCCTGAGCGGTTTCGATGAAAACGGGATCATTGAGTGTCACGAGGGCCTGCAGAGGCGTGTTTGTCCGGTTGCGGCGAATGGTGCAGGATTCCCGGGTCGGTGCATCGAATGTCGCCATCGACGGGTACGGATTGCTGCGGCGCCACAGCGTATAAATGGCCCGCCGATAACGGTCTTCCCCGGTGCTCGTTTCCCAGTCCGTGGAACTGCCGAACGCGGCTCGCAGCCCCAGACTCGGCTGCGGCGGCCGAACGGGAGGTCCGTACAGGCGGCGGCTGAGCAGCCCGCTGACCGCCAGCGCCTGATCGCGCACCATCTCGGCACTCAGCCGTACCCGCGGTGCCCGGGCCAGCCAGCGGTTGTCGGGATCGGCTGCCAGATGTTCGGGAGTCACCCGGGCGCTTTGCCGGTACGTCGCCGATGTCACGATGCGCCGCAGCAGTTCCCGCCGGTCCCAGCCGCTCCGCATGAATTCCACAGCCAGCCAGTCCAGCAGATCCGGATGCGTGGGAAGAGCCCCCTGCGAACCGAAATCTTCGCTGGTCGCCACCAGACCGCGTCCGAACAGAGCCTCCCAGAACCGATTGACCGCCACCCGGGCAGTCAGCGGGTTGTTTTCATCGACCAGCCAGCGTGCCAGAGCGAGCCGGTCCGGCGGGCGATCGCCGGGCAGATCATGAAACGCAGACGGCACCCCGGCCTGAACTTCCGGTCCCGTCGACTGCCAGTCGCCGCGATACTGCAGGCGGGTGACACGGCGATTCTCCGTCAGTTCCCGCAGCACCGGAACGGTGGTCTCCGGTTGAATGTCCTGCAGTTCCTTTTCCAGTTTCTGCAGGCGTTCGGCCGCGTGCTCCGAATCGGACGCCTCACTTTTCAGCCTGGCAATCTGCTGCTGCAAAGCACGACGGCGTTCTTTCTGTTCCGGTGAATACAGCTCCAGAACCGGCGCTTCATCACGGCGGTCGGCATCCTGCGTGTTGTTCAGAATGGCGAACACCTGAAAATATTCCGTCTGCGAAATCGGGTCGTACTTGTGAGAATGGCACTGAGCACACGCCATCGTCGTTCCCATCCAGACGGAAAACGTCGTGTTGACCCGATCGACCACCGCCGCGTTTCGCCACTGTTCATCCACCGTGCCGCCTTCGCTGTTGGTCATCGTGTTGCGATGGAATGCCGTGGCGATGATCTGGTCCTCCGTGGCATCGGGCAGCAGATCACCGGCAAGCTGCTCAATGGTGAACTGATCGAACGGCATGTTGCTGTTGATGGCCCGGATCACCCAGTCCCGCCAGGCCCAGATCGTCCGCGGCGGATCATCCGCATAACCGGCGCTGTCGGCGTAGCGGGCCAGATCCAGCCATTTCCGGGCCCAGTGTTCACCGTACGCATCCCGATGCAGCAGATCATCGACCAGCCGGTCCCAGGCATCCGGGTCGCTGCAGTTCACCCAGGCATCGGCTTCTTCAACCGTGGGCGGCAGGCCGGTCAGATCCAGAAACACACGCCGTACCAGAGCGTACCGGTCGGCTCGTTCCGACGGCTGCAGCCCGTGTTCCAGCATCCGTTTCAGAACGAAACGATCGATCTCGTTTTCCGGCCAGTCAGCGAATTCGGCAGGCGGCACCGGCGGCGTCGCGGCCTGAGGCGGACGCCAGGCCCAGTGTCCTTCGTAGGCCGCTCCCTGTTCGATCCACCGCCTCAGAACAGCGATTTCCTGCGGCGTCAGCGGCTTCCCGCTGCCGCTCGGCGGCATGCGCAGGTCGGGATCGTCGCTGGCGACCCGGACGATCAGTTCACTGGCGGCCGGATCTCCGGGAACAATGGCGCGGGATCCGGAATCCAGCACCCGCAGGGCGTCGTCTCGGCGGTCGAGCCGCAGCCCGGCTTCCCGGGACGCATCGTCCGGTCCATGGCAGTTCAGACAGCGAGCCGACAGCAGCGGACGGATCTCCTGCGTGAAGTCGACCGGTTCCGCACCACGGGCCCCGGACCCGGCCGCCACAGAAACAGCCAGCACCGAAACCAGACAGGAACCCAGACAGACGCGCATGCAGTACATGGCAGGAGAAGAAACGGAGGCAGGACAGCGTGGGACAACCGCCGCATGTCGCTCACAGGACATCACGGCAGCCAGACGGGCGGAATGCGGATACAACCCTTCCAGAATACCGCGAAACAGGCGTCCCTTCAACAGGCCGTCAACGGCCCGGCTCCGCCGGCCCGTGTCAGCGTCAGGAATCGGGAGCCGGACCATCGCCAGCTCAGGGAATCCGCGGAACAGCGTCTTCGCGACTTTGCCTCACAAACCGAAATCCACCAGAATTCCTGTGGTTTGATGCGTCCTGGCACGATGGTCTGAGGACAGTTGTTCTCCACGCAGTTCCGGGGCGCCCCCGGCAGTCTGTCTGTTCTGTTTGTACCGGCCGGAACGGTTCGGTGCTTCCCTTCTTCGGTGAGACCGGTTTATGAGCAACACGAATCCTTTCGGTGCCCTGGGAACGCTCAGCACATCGTCCGGCGATGTCCGGTATTTTCGCCTGCGCCAGCTGACAGACAGCGGCATTGGTCACGTCGACAGACTGCCGTACTCGATCCGTGTGCTCCTGGAAGCCTGCCTGCGCCATGTCGATGGTTTCGTCGTCACAGAAGACGATGTGACCCATCTGGCACAATGGCAGGCAGAACAGCCGGCGAAGGTTGAAATCCCGTTCAAACCGGGACGCGTGGTTCTGCAGGATTTCACAGGAGTCCCGGCGGTCGTCGACCTGGCGGCTTTGCGCAGTGCCATGGTCCGCATGGGCGGAGACCCGAAGAAGATCAATCCTCTGGTTCCCTGTGACCTGGTGATCGATCACAGTGTGCAGGTCGATGAATTCGCCAGCCGGCTGGCTCTGCAGCACAACGTGGAAATCGAATTCCGCCGGAACCGCGAACGCTACGAATTTCTGCGCTGGGGACAGCAGGCCTTCAGCAATTTCCGGGTCGTCCCGCCGGCCACCGGAATCGTCCATCAGGTCAATCTGGAATACCTGGCCAGTGTCGTCATGGTCAGCGACAACGTCGCCTATCCGGACAGTCTGGTGGGAACGGACAGCCACACGACGATGATCAACGGTCTGGGTGTCGTGGGCTGGGGCGTGGGAGGAATCGAAGCGGAAGCCGTCATGCTGGGGCAGCCGGTGTACATGCTCATGCCGGAAGTCGTCGGTTTTCGGCTGACCGGCCATCTTCCGGAAGGCGCCACGGCAACCGACCTGGTTCTCACCGTGACCCAGATGCTCCGGGCACACGGAGTGGTCGGAAAGTTTGTGGAATTCTGCGGTGAGGGCATGGCCCGACTCGGCCTGGCAGACCGGGCGACGCTGGCCAACATGGCTCCGGAATACGGCGCCACCATGGGCTTTTTCCCGGTGGACGCGGAAACGCTGCGCTACCTGGAACGAACCGGCCGGCCGGCCGAACTGGTCGATCTGGTGGAACGCTACACCAAAGAACAGGGACTGTTCCGAACCGACGACGCCCCCGAACCAGAGTTCACCAGCATGCTGGAACTGGACATGAGTACCGTGGTGCCGTCGCTGGCCGGTCCCCGCCGCCCGCAGGACCGCATCCTGCTGAAAGAAATGCAGCCGGCCTGGAAAACGGCCCTCACACAGTCCTTCGGCAAAGAACAGCCGTCTCCACCGGTCCGTGTGGAAAACAACGGGCACAGCGCCGACATCACCGATGGCGCCGTCGTCATTGCTGCCATCACGAGCTGCACGAATACCAGCAATCCGGGAGTGATGATCGGAGCCGGACTGCTGGCCCGGAATGCGGTCGCACGCGGTCTGTCGCGAAAGCCGTGGGTGAAAACCAGTCTCGCTCCGGGCAGCCGCGTGGTCACGGAATATCTGGAACGCTCCGGACTCAGCGAATCCCTGGATGCACTCGGATTCCAGACCGTCGGTTACGGCTGCACGACCTGCATCGGCAACAGCGGGCCTCTGCCCGAACCGGTCGCCTCCGCAGTCACCGGCGGTGACCTGGTGGCCGCCGCCGTGCTGTCCGGCAACCGCAATTTCGAAGGCCGTGTCAATCCGCTGGTGAAGGCGAATTATCTGGCCAGTCCGCCGCTGGTGGTCGCCTACGCTCTGGCCGGCACGGTGGACATCGATCTGGAAACAGAACCACTCGGCCAGGACCCGGACGGCAGCGACGTGTTCCTGAAGGACATCTGGCCGTCTCAAAAGGAAATCGCCGACACGATCGCCGCCTCCATGACGCCCGAAATGTTCCGCGAACAGTATGCGTCGGCAACAACCGGACCACCCGAATGGCAGGAAATCGACTGTTCTCCCGGCGACCTTTACGAATGGAAATCCGACAGCACCTACATTCAGGAACCTCCGTTCTTCGTCGACATGCCGCCGGAACCGGAACCGATCCGGTCGATTTCCGGAGCCCGCTGTCTGGTGTCGGTCGGAGACTCCGTGACCACCGATCACATCAGTCCGGCCGGAGCGATCAAGCCGGACAGTCCGGCCGGCCGCTGGCTCCAAGAACAGGGCGTGGCCGTCGAAGATTTCAACAGTTACGGCAGCCGCCGGGGAAATGACCGGGTGATGACCCGGGGCACGTTCGCCAACATCCGCCTGCGCAATCTGCTGGCTCCGGGAACCGAAGGCAGCGTCACGGTCCATCATCCGACCGGCGAACAGATGTCCATTTACGATGCCGCCATGCGGTATCGGGACGAACAGACGCCCCTGATCGTTCTGGCCGGAGCCGAATACGGAACGGGATCATCCCGCGACTGGGCGGCCAAAGGCACCTTTCTGCTGGGAATCCGTGCCGTGATTGCCACGAGTTTCGAGCGGATTCACCGCAGCAATCTTGTGGGAATGGGCGTTCTGCCGCTGCAGTTCCGAGCCGGCGAAAGCCGCGAAACACTCGACCTGGACGGCACGGAAGTGTTCGATATTCAGCTTGATGATTCCCTGGAACCTCAGCAGGCCGTGGAAGTCACGGCACACAAAGCCGATGGAGACCAGATTCATTTCGTCACCACCTGCCGCATCGATACCCCGGTGGAAATCGACTATTACCGCAACGGCGGCATCCTGCACTCGGTCCTGCGTCAGCTGGCCCGTTCTGAGTGACCTGGCATGAGTAATCCGGTGCGGGCAGTCCGGGCAGCCGATCAGTCGGTTCCCTTCGCCTCCGGGACCGACGAACAGAACAGAGAGCCGGTGTGAAAACGCACCAGGCCGGCGGATGATTCCCGGACTTCTGCCGGTGGCGGCCCGATCGACAGGGCCGGTCAGAACTTCGTGTAGCCGCCGTCGATCACGAACTGTTCACCGGTGGTGTAGGACGACGCATCGCTCATCAGATACACCGCGATGCCTCCGAAATCATCGATGTGTCCCCAGCGGCGGGCCGGAATCCGGGGCAGCACGTTTTTCACGAAACGCTCGCTGCTCATCGCCGCAGCCGTCATGTCCGTTTCGATCCAGCCGGGCAGAATCGAATTGACGCGGATCCGATGGCGGGCCAGTTCCACGGCCAGAGCACGCACATAAGACGTGACCGCTCCCTTGGATGCCCCGTAGTGACTGTTGCTGGCGGCTCCTTCGATGGCGGCCGTGCTGGAAGTCGCCACCAGCGACCCGCCGCAGTCCGCGGCGATCATCTGTCTGGCCGCCGCCCGGAAGGTGAAGAACACGCCTTCCACATTGACCCGCTGCACCCTCCGAAATTCGTCGGCCGTCATGTGCGTCAGCCGGACCGGATCGGCAGACACGCCCGCATTGGCAAAGCAGGCATGCAGTCCGTTCAGAACATCCATCGTCTGCTGAAAGGCGGATTCCACGGCCTGCTCATCGCTCACATCGCAGGTGAATCCGTGAACGGTTCCGTAAGCCTGCAGGTCCTGGACGGCCCGCTGCGTCTTGTCCGGCCGCGATCCCCAGATGGCCACCTGGGCCCCGGCCTGCAGCAGAGCCCGGGCCATACCCAGACCGATCCCGCCGTTGCCTCCCGTCACAATCGCTTTGCGTCCGGTCAGGTCGAACGGTTCATACATCTTCAGACACCTTTTCGATGATGGCCGCGATCTTTTGCCGTTCCGGTTCGAAGAAATGATTGAACGGTTCGGCCATGCGGTCACTGCACAGCCCCCGCAGCGACGCGGCACATTTCGTCGCCTTGATGAAACGGCTGGCGTACTTGCCCACTTCGTAAATGGGCTGAAGGTTTTCGATCTGGACCTGCAGAGCGGCGACCCGTTCGCTGTCTCCGCTGCGGGCCGCTTCGTACATGGACACGAACAGCTTCGGAAAAATGTTGGCCCCCCCGTTCACCCCGCCGTCACCGCCGGCCTGCACCGATTCGGCCAGCAGGTGCTCCGGACCGACCACGAATGTCCAGTCCGGACGCTCGGTCCGCAGTTCCAGCAGCTTTCGGAAATACTCCATGTCGCCGCCGCTGTCCTTCACTCCGACAATCCCCGGATACTGCGCCAGATGCCGCACCGTATCGACTTCGAAAGGCACTTTGGTCAGGCTGGGGATGTTGTACAGAATCAGCGGCAGCGGCAGTTCTTCCAGCATGTGTTCGACATACTGAATCAGTTCCGTCTGGCCGGCCGGAAAATAGTACGGGGTGGACAGCACCACCGCGGCCGCCCCCGCATCGCAGGCCGCGTGCGCCATCTGCACGGATTCCACAAAGGCCGTGTCGGTGATCCCCGTCAGCAGCGGAACGCGGCCGTCCACAATCCGGCTGGCCAGGCGGATGAAATCCCGGCGCAGCCGATAACTGAGACTCGGCGCTTCTCCCGTGGTTCCCAGGATGAACACCGCCGCAACACCCGCATCGATCATGTGATTCAGCAGGCGTTCTGTTCCGGCCTCATCGATCGTGTCGCGATCCAGCAGCGGCGTGATGACCGGAGGAATGATTCCCTGCAGCGGAGAAGAAAACAG
>WFTL01000148.1 GCA_015485495.1 Planctomycetaceae bacterium | reverse complement strand
GATCAGGACCGTGAAACGCTGTCTTGCTGTTCTGCTGGTCGCGGCCGTCTGCAGCGGCTGCCAGTCCGTTCTTCACGAACTGAAACCGCACCGTCTGTGGCGGCTGAATTACACGGACGCTCCCGGACGTTCCGATGGCAGCTTCCTGTCTGTCGATGACCCGTTCGACGTGGAGGAGCCGGCTGGAGAACGTCCCGCCGGTGCGAAATCGGCCGCGACATCGGTTGACGGATTCTCACGGCAGGAGACTTCTTGACACATTCGAAAGTCCCTGGTACGTTTTGATTCCGGACTGACGGACAGCCCCGGTCAGCGGCACGTCTGTCTGTTCTGTTTCCGGGGGATTAGCTCAGTTGGGAGAGCGTCTGGCTGGCAGCCAGAAGGTCATGGGTTCGAGTCCCTTATCCTCCACTGCGTCCTGAACCTTTCCGGCTCAGGACGTTTTTTTGCGCTTCACCCGAAACGCCCCGGCAGCCAGCAGGCCGGATCCGGGGGCGGATTGACGCCGATCCGGCAACAGCGCAGGCACACGGCAGTGGCAATGACAGCGGAGCGGCGCCAGCCGCCCGGTCGGTGTGCGGGTGAGCGTACTCACCGAACGCCCCGCGCCCTTCCGCTGCGATTTCCGGCCGCGTCCGGAAATCCGCAGGCCACTGCATGCAATCCGCCGTATGCATGCCATTGCCTGCTGAAGGAACGCGTTCCGTCCCGTCCGCACCGTTCCCGCCTGACGGCCCCGACAGAGCGGGGTCCTCCACTGTCTGGTGTCCATTGTCCGCTGGAGGGACGGGCTTTGTCGGCGTGAATTCACATCTCAGGTGCAACGGTGTTTGTGGAAGACCTCTGCAGGGGTGAGATAGTTGAGTCTCCTGCGGGGGCGACTATTCAGGCGTCTGGTAACGAAGGCAAGCTGCTGGTGAGTCACCTCGTCAAACGCCGTCACCTGCGAATGCGTCATGTGGGTTCTGCCGCGGGCATTGCGGCCAGCTGTTTCAGATCAGCATGATACTGTTTCACGGCCCGATGATAACTCCCCGTAGTCTTCCGAAGTCGCAGTGTGAACGGGCGCGTCGATCGGTCGAGATGTGCGGTTGTGTCCAGTTGATCGCGCTGAATCTGCTGCTGCACGTGTTCCAGATCTGCTTTCAGGGCTCGGATCTCTCCTGTCTCGTTTGCGGCATCGATCAGAAAATCATGAAGTTTCGTGCAAAGCGGACAGCCGCAACTGATGACAGCGGGGCGGGTAGAATCAGCGGGTGGAACCGGCTCAGTCGCTGTGGCTGCTTCCAGAAATCGGCGTGTCTCGTCGAGCCAGCTCTGCAGCGCTTTCAGACGGCCGGGCGAACGTTTGTCAGACCAGACGACCAGCTGCCTGCACACAGGGACATCGAACCGCCGCTGATCGAACAGAGCACTGTTGTCGCGCCGCAGCGTCAGACATCGTTCCAGGGCCGCATTGTCCCCGATCGCGACTGCCGCCTTCATCAGCGTCGTCAGTGCGGGTATGAAACGATCCGGGTCGCGGAACCAGCGTTCATTTGCAGCACGCGTCACTTCTGCTGCAAGACGTTCGGTCATGGCCCGATGCAGTTCCGTCAGGTGCTCTCGATCCAGCCCCGCACGATTTCGGGAACTCGCAACCTTCAGCAGCCATGCAGGATCGCGAAACGGCAGGCCCCTGGCCGGCTGACGTTCGTACGGATTCGGCTGCGGCTCAGTCGCCAGATACCGCTGCAGCATGGCAAACAGTTCGTCGGCCCGAAGATGTTTACCGCTGCCCGCGATGAAACCATCCAGATTCAGACGCCAGTCTGTGACAGCCATCTCCTGCAGGAAACGTTCCGTGATCCTGCGCTCCTTCAGTTTCGGAATCGATTTCGAAAACTGTGCCAGCCAGGGAGCATCCTCCCTTCTGCGTTCGCAACAGTCGTACAGCCGCTGAGGCCAGGCGTTGATGATGGCCTTCGCAAAGGCGATACAGTTGTCCCGGGCCTCAGCACGGGCGGCCTCGTTCTTCATTCCGGAAAGGTCGTCGACCATCTTCAGGTATGCATCGATGCTGCCGGGCAGTCCCATCCGCACCAGCACTTCGTAGTGGTAAGAATGCGGCCAGACGACAATCGCCGACTTGTGATACCAGCGATCCAGCGTATTGCCCGCGTTGCCGGTGTAGCCTTCGTAGTCCCAGGATGTCGGCTTCCACTCATCCAGCGGAGTGCGGGAAACGAGCATCGAGCCATCCAGTGTCATCGGATCCAGACGGACCTTTCTGCCCGACATGTTCCGCCAGCCATCGATGATGACTTCGTCTTCGAACGATTCGCCAATATCAAGATCCGTGATGTCCACACGGTCCCACGAATACGGACGCCCTCGAAAGAAACTTCCATCATCCGCAAACTGCATCAGATGACGCGACACCTGCCCGAAGTACACATGGCAGTCAGCCTCGTCCGCGGCCTGGACGATCTGTTCGCCCAGCTCGCGATCGGCTCCTTTGAGCAGTCTGAGTTTCAGGCCGCCGGCCGTGTACTGATGATCGAGCGCAAACACGATGGGATCAGCAGGCCGTGTGCGAACCCAGCTGCTGATTGCCGCCGACAATGCGCCATGCGGCGTTTTCTTCGCCGAACGGCGTCCGGGCCTGAGAAACAGGTTGTACGAAAGACACACCCGAACACCGCGTTCGACACGCTGCACTTCGTGCAGACAGTCGGCATAGAAGGAGACGTACTCACACTGCCGCCCCGCTGCGGCATTTTCAAACGTGAACCGCTCACGTGCTCCGGCATGTGATACGATCAGTTCGCCGCCTCCGAACCTGCAGGGCAGCATGACGATCATGCTGGCCACCATGCCCTTCCGTTTTTCGCTGTCGCGGTGAGGCAGAAAGAAGCCGCCCTTCTGGTAGATCAGCAGTTTGTACAGTTCTGCCCGAATGCAGTCGTCGGGCAGGCCCAGTGCCTGTGCTGACCGGCGTGCCGCTTCGTCGATCGAGTCGTTCCAGTCCTCGGACAGCGTCAGCGCTGATGCATCGATCTCCAGTGAATTCCGCACCGAAAGATCAACGAGCGTCCTGGTTCCTTTTCCATAGGGAGCCGTCTTCGCGAAAGCGAGCATTTCCCGAACGTGCTTCGGCCTCAGCGGCCAGGCCAGTTCTCCAAAGCCGGCGACTTCGATTCCCGGCCCGCCGGAGGGTGTTTCGACAGATCCGTGACAGCAGTAGTTCACACTCTGCCGCGCATGTTCCATGGCGGTCACAAGCTCATCGATGACAGACATCGGCATGTCGTCGTGCCTCCCTGCAGGCTGGCGGAACGGCGGATCCGGTAATCAGCGAAATCTGACTGGCCACCCTATGTTCCAGGATCATGTTCCAGGCGTCCAGCCGGAACAGGAGCGTGAGCTCATGCTCGATTTCTGGGCTCTTCGCGGATTCATGAGCGCCGGGTTGAAAAATGTGGAGATGCCGGTTCGATCGGTGGTTGTAGCAACGCCATTCGATCAGGGAGACCGGCATGTCCACGAGCGTATTCTATCGTGGCACTGGGGATTCATGGCTACAAACACCAGTCGATTCGCGAGCAGGATGGCGGAATCGTGATCCAGGTGCGGCACGATGGCAGCCCCCTGAAATGCCCTCACTGCCGCGGAACGAACGTCATTCGTCGCGGGACCGTTCCCAGAAGCTGGGTCACCGTGCCTATCGGTGGCCGACCCGTCACCCTCTTCGCCCAGGTCCCCCGCATCGAATGCCGCGACTGCCATGCAGAGCCAGTCGTCGATGTGCCCTTCGCCGAGTCGCGGCGGTCCTGGACCAGAATGTTCGAACGCCTCGTCCTCGATCTGCGGCAGTCCATGACGCTCACGGATCTCGCCCGCTATCTGGGCGTCAGTGAGTGGATGGT
>WFTL01000147.1 GCA_015485495.1 Planctomycetaceae bacterium | reverse complement strand
TAACCTCACGGAGTCACGGAGCCACGGAGAAGGCGCTGCTGTGGGGAGCTGGGAACCGGTCAACGGTATCGCCGCTGAAATCGGCGCAGAAAAACGAGGCCCACGGTGGCGGCAATGCCGCCGATCACCAGCAGCACCCATCCGGATGTGTACCACGGCGCCTGAAACGTCGGTTCGTCCAGACCGTAGTACGACAGGTAGAAGACGGCCGGATCGGGCGGTTCGTCATCGATGTCCACGGTGACGCGAGTCGTCGAAAACGGCTCGGATTCGTCCATGGCAAAATTTTTCATGACAAGCGATTTCCCGGCTGTCAGGCCATCCGCGCGTTGTTCCGACTCGATCGTGATCCGCTGGATCATGGGTCCGGCCTCAACGAAGCCTGCCGCCGGCGGAATCGCCACCTGGTAGCGGGTGAGAGTCCAGTCGTATTCCGGGTCGCACTCGAGCCACGCATCGTGGAACTGATGTGTGCGGGTGGGGCCTTCGTATTCGAATTCGACGCGAACCAGACGGCGGCCGGCGTCGTCCGTCGTTTCGCGAACCGACTTCAGGAGAAATTCCGGGCGGTCGATGAGGTCCGCCAGCGGGATGTCGTGCACGTAATACGGAGCCAGCGGGAAGGCACGCGTTTCTCCTTCTCTGGCCGAAACATCGTGTTCTGAATTGGCGAATCGTTCCCGCGGTTCGAGCCAGCGCACCGTGTAACGTTCACCAGGCGGCATGCGGACGATGGCGAACGCGTACCGTTCATTGCGGGCCATGACGTACTCTTCTTCGCGATTGTGAGGGGTGCCGCGTTCCCGCGTCATGGAACCCAGGATATCCCAGTGGAACGTTTCGGAATCCGTCGATCCCCGTTCTTCGTACTGCTGAATGGCCCGCTCGTATGCATCCCGATACGCCTTCTTCTTTTCCGGCGGCAGTCGTTGTTCCGTCATTTCGCTGTAGCGAAGCTGCGATCGGACGGAGGTGCAGGATCCGGAGATGCGTGCAGTTTCCAGGCGTTCAGCGGCCTTCAGAACCCCGCGGCGAAATTCGTTTTCGGAGACATCAGCGCGCAGAGGCGGTGTGGAAATGAGACAGACGGTCGTTACAGCCAGCGACGAGATGCCGCGAATGAGCGTATGCGGCAAGCTGTCTGCGAATCCGGAAATGTCTCGCTCCGTCCCGGTGTTTCTGCCAGAACCAGGCCCGTGCAGACGGGACGGAATGGATCGCCGGGTCCTGGCAGTATGAGCAGTGTGAACAGAATCGTTCGGGGACATAGGGGTCCTCACGGAGTCACGGAGCCACGGAGAAGGCGCTGCTGTGGTGAATGGGGAATCGGTCATCGGTGCTGCTTCTGGAATCGCCGCAGAAGAATCAGTCCGGTTCCAGTGACGATGCCGCCGATGACCAGCAGCACCCATCCGGACCGGTACCACGGCGTCTGAAATGTCGGTTCGTCCAGACCGTAGCAGGACAGATAGAAGCAATCCGGCTGCGGCTTTTCCTCGAGAATCTGGACATTCGTTACGGTGATCGTACCGTTATTCGGGTCGGGAGGCACACTCGACAGGACACGGCGTGTCGATCGGGTAATCGGGATCCCGTCGGGTGTCCGCTGGCATTCGATGAATGTTTCCCAGCTGTAACCTGTTTCGTTTTCCGGCCGCTCCCCGTTCTCTTCGCGAAACGATTCCGCAAAAAAGTGTGTGACCGCCCAGAAATTCCGGGGATCGCACGTGAACTGCGCGTTCGTAAATCTTCTGACACGCCCCGAGCCAAAATCCTGAGCGTACTCGCAGTCGACGTCGACGAGCCGACGCCCGCTGTCGTGCCTTTCTCGGATACCCATGATGGTGAAACGAGGATCATCCAACAGTTCGGACAGACGAACGCCGAACACGTACCAGGGAGCGAATACAACCGGCTTCACTTCCGTTTCGACGTGCCGGATCTCCTGTTGGGCATCGGGTGCAGTCGTTTCCGCCAGAAACTGGACGGACCAGGATGCGTGTCCTTCCGGCTGCGTCAGGCTGAACGCGTAGCGTTCGTTACGGGCCATGATATACCGGAGCCCGAGCTGGTTTGTTCCGGACTTCAGGGCACGGGTTCCGAGGATATGGCATTCGAAAGCCTCGGCGGGAGGCTGTCCGCTGTCGCCGTACTTTTCGATCAGGAGGGCGCGTTCCCGCAGATCGGTTGTGACAATCGTTTCCGTGCGCAGGCATTTCAGGTTGAGACCGGCCTGTTCAGGCAGGTGGGCGGCCTGGGCGATTCCGGAGCGCAGTTCGTCCATCAGCCGGGGCTCCGGCAGCACCGGCTGCTGCCCGGATGCGATGGGGCAGAGCAGAATCAGAACGGCTGTTGTGCGAGTCGGGAGACATCCCGTCACGCGGCCATCGGATCGTTCCTGGCAGGATATTCGCAGCATGACGGGTTCTTCGGATTTCCTGTTGCCAGCTCTCAGGCAGCCATTCGTGTGTTGAGAGGAATGTTTTCCGGTAATTCTTCCACGAGCAGGAGTCAGGATGCTACGTTCCGGTGCCGCACCCGGTTGGCCGGTTCCGAGGCACCCGTCACCGGCGATTCCGCCGGGACCGCAGCAGCCCCGCCCCGACAGCGGTGAACACACAGCCGATGACCAGCAGCACCCATCCGGATGTGTACCACGGCGCCTGAAACGTCGGTTCGTCCAGACCGTAGTACGACAGGTAGAATTCTTCGACCGGAACTTCTTCAGAAACCAGGTCGATTGAGAAGACGCTTTCCAGTTCAGTTCCTGGATCACCAACTGGGCGCATGAGGTGTCGGATGGTTTTCGCAATCGGGATATCCTGAATGATGTCTCCCCATTCGACGGTCACATGGTGCGTGGCGCGGTAGTCATTGACATGTGTATGCAGCGTGCCGCCGTATTCGCGGATCGCCCACGAGTACTGGGGGTCGCAGACCACGTAGCAGTCGGTGTATGTCGTGTCGGGTGATCCGTCTGGCTCGCGTGTGACGAAGTCGAATGCGACGCGGACGTGCTGTGCGCCATCATCTGATTCATTCGCGCTGACAGAGTGCAGTTGAAAATCTGAAGACTCCACGAGTTCATACAAGGGGACCGACCAGACATGGAATGTTCCGAACACGGAAGCGCGCACCCAGATTTCCCGCTGTGTGATTTCTCCCTGTACCTGGGGATCTGTCGCGATCTGTTCAAGCTGCTGAACTGTTGCCGCACCACTGTCGGAACGCCGGCGCAGAACGAAGGCGTACTTTTCATTGAGCCCTTCGATGGTGTCGATTCCGGATACATCTGAGTCGATTCGCAGGGTCCTGCGGCCGTGCAGGGCCCAGCGAAACTCCGTGATTTCCGCCTCTGGGGGATCGATGCCTGCCTTTTGAAACTGGTCCGCCAGAGCGGGCGAAATGGCTGCGTGCCGCGACACCTTTTTCACGGTGCCTCGCCCGCTCACCTGGCTGATCCGTTCCGCGGCCGGCGCCACGCCTTTCCTAAACTGCTGTTCGGTCTGTGTGTCCTGGGCGGTCGCTGGTAGACGTGCCAGAAAAAGCAAAGACAGTCCGGCGATGGCTCTCAACACAGGGGGATGTGCCATGGAAGAGTTCCTGAACGTGTGGTAATACGCGACGCGCGGCGGGAAATTGCATGGGAACACTGGACACTACCGGCAAATCGTCAGCCGGCACGCACGGCGACGGCCAGGCACCGGACTTCGCACAGAATACCCGTTCTTGTCAGGGAAACAGTGGAACATTTTTTCAAAGGGCGCCGGTCCGGGACGTGCAACCACGGCATGCACCGTTGACTGCCGGGCGGGAACCACTGCCTGTGGCCTGTAGTGCGTCCGGTCAGAACGGGGGAATCAGAACCAGGCCCGTGCAGACGGGACGGAATGGATCGCCGGTCCCTGGCAGTATGAGCAGTGTGAACAGAATCGTTGGGGGACATGAATGGGGTCCTCACGGAGTCACGGAGAAGGCGCTGCTGTGTGGAGCTGGGAACCGGTCAACGGTATCGCCGCTGAAATCGGCGCAGAAAAACGAGGCCCACGGCGGCGGCAATGCCGCCGATGACCAGCAGCACCCATCCGGATGTGTACCACGGCGTCTGAAACGTCGGTTCGTCCAGACCGTAGTACGACAAGTAGAACGCCGAACGGTCGCCTTCTGGCGCACCGCCGACAATCTCCGCAGCCCCTTCAATTCTTGTGATGATACGTTTCTTTTCAGCGGATGGTGAAACAAATACATTCGGGTCATCCCGGATCTCAGTCATTGAGACTCCAACGGGAATACCTGATGGCAGCACATCCGCCTGGTACAGAATAGTGTGGGTGAGCCCGTTTTCTTCCTGTGCGTGAAATTCGGTGATGATCCAGTTGCGTTCCGGATCACAGATGATCCAGGCATCAGGAAAACTCCAGTCGAACTTTTCGATCTCGAAATCGAATGTCACCTTTACCTTTTTGCGACTTCCCACGGCTGCACGTTCGATTTCCTTAATTGTGAATTGCGAAGAGAGGAATGCTTCGGCCAGGGGAGTGCCCTCAACATGGTACGGCCCCAGAAGAATGGCCCGAGCCTGTTGTTCGCGCGTGTGAATTTCTGCATCATTGGCTTCTGATGCTCCGCATTCACTCAGCCAGTTCAGACTCCACTCCTGCTCCTTGTCTCGTGACGTCAGTGCGAAGGCATACCGTTCGTTTCGTGCCATCACGTAGCGAATGTCGTCTTTGGTGCCTTCCTGCCTCGTGAACGGTCCGTCAATCACACAGGTGAAGACGTCTTCGGGCGGCTGCTCTCTGTTTCTCTGATTGCGGCGGATCTGTGCGCGGATTTCGGGGTCGTCCGTTTCGTACGTCACCTGGTTCCTGCAGGCGGCCGTGACCTGAAGCGATTTCAGAGCGTCCGCGGCGTTTGCGATCCCCTGGAGAAACTCTTCCATCAGGTCGTCCTGCGCATACAGGCTCATCGGCGTCGCTCCGACGACGGCGCCGATGAGCAGAACGCCAACGGTCGACCTGACACGGAAAGCCAAGGGAACGGCCTGTGGAGGCTGCCGGCAGCACTTGGATATGATGTTGCTGGCAGCGCGCCCGGCCTGCTTTGAGTTCGGACGATCCATTTTCTGATCGGACCGCATCACGTGCAGATGCAGCCAGAAAGATTACCGGTTCTCGGTACGCATTTGCAGCCGCCACCAGAACTACAGTAAACGCCTGTTGCACAGGTGCCGACAGCGCAGTTAGCGACAGTCGAACATGTTGCGTCGCAGACGAGGCCGCACGATGCCTGGGCGGTGCCTCCGGTGAAGATGCTGACAGCCAGAAACAGAAAACACATGCCGATGACGGTGAACAGATTGCCGGCCAGCGAACGCATGACGATTCTCCTTTTTCAGTCGACAGGGAAAAACGGACATCAGGGGACAGCGGTCGAGACGGTGGTCGCACTCGCCCGGGCCTCGCCCGTCAGCGGCAGCACAATCTGCTCTCGACCGGGAACATTCGTGTACACGGTGATATGGTAACGAATCGATTCCGGATGCGACGGTGTCCGCAGCCGCACGGACACGTCATGCGCTTCGCCCGACCGGATCGTCACCGGGAATTCGTTCGTCGTGATGCAGTTGCAGCTTCCCCGCGCACCGGTCAGCACCACCGAATGCAGGGTGAGATTGCGGATGGAGACGCTCTTTTCAATTTCCCGGGCGACCGGCACGGTTCCCAGATCGATCTGAGCCGGACGGATATCCAGCATGTCGCCGCGCAGAAAGCGGTGCGCCGCGTCGAATGTGCCGAACCAGGCCCACGCAGCTCCGAACAGAACGGCCAGAAGCGTCAGCGCCAGAAGCCCCGTGCGGAAAACCCACAGGAACGGTGACCGCACCGGCAGGCTGTTTTCAGGAACGACCGAATCCATTTCCGCGGCGCTGTCGGTCATGGTTCCATTCTCCGGTGTCCGGTGACAGGAAAAGCCGGCCGG
>WFTL01000146.1 GCA_015485495.1 Planctomycetaceae bacterium | reverse complement strand
GGCCGTGGCCGCGCGGCTGTTTCTGGGCGAACACCTGCAGTGCCAGCAGTGTCACGATCATCCGTTTGTGCCCGGAGTGCGGCAGCACGATTACTGGGCGTTCAATGCGTTTTTTCAGCACACGCGTCGTCGTCTGCTGTCCGAACCGGGCGATCCTTCGATGGCCGGACGGCACATTCCGGTGGTTCTGACGGATCCGGCGGCAGCGGGAATGACGTTTTTCGAAACGCGCAGCGGCCGCCAGGAAGCCGTTGTGCCTCGATTCGGCCCGCACACGATTCCGCCCGATCAGGCCGTGGCCCGGCGCCGGGAGCTGGCGCGGTTCCTGGAAGAGGATCCGCAACGACGGGTGGCCCGGGCGATGGTCAATCGCATGTGGGAGTCGTTCTTCGGTTTCGGTTTCACTCAGCCGGTTGATGACATGGGACCGCATCAGCCGGTGAGTCATCCGAGACTGCTGCAGGCGCTGACGGAAGCGTTCGTGAAATCCGGATACGATCTGCGGCGTCTGCAGAAATGGATTGCTTTGAGCCGTGCCTGGAGCTGTTCCAGCACGCGCATGGATGGCGACAGTCGCGATGACCCGGCCGCCGGAACCATGCCGCTGTTCAGCCGCGTGTATGTCCGTCCGATGACTCCCGAACAGGTTTACGATTCCATTCGGACCGCAGTTCGCACTCTGTCCGCACAGGATGATGTGCCGGCAGACGCAGCACATCGCCGTCTGTGGATCCGTCAGTTCACGCGTCCGTATGAAACGGACGAAAACGATGAAGTCAGCGACTTCAACGGCGGTGTGGCCCAGGCGATGGCTCTGATGAACGGGCCGGACGTCAACGATGCCGTGCACCGGACTGTTCAGGCCTGCGTGAAGGCCGACCCGCAGGTCCGTTCCCGGGAGGTTCTGGAACGGATTGCCCGGGCCGTTCTGACCCGCGAACCGACCATCGAAGAACAGGATCTGTTTCGCCGGCACCTGCGTCGCGCCCGGCGAGGCGGCAGCGACAGAACATCAGCGCTGATCGAGACGGCGGAAGACATCATGTGGGCCTGGCTGAACAGCAGCGAATTTCTGCTGGTTCGCTGACGCCGCCTGCCGAATGGGACCGCCGGAGCGATCAGCGGCGACGGGGAACAACGAATTCCACGTAGCCCAGGTGCATTTCGTCGAAGGTCTGTTCGCCCCAGCGAACCGGCACGGTGGGATCGGGATTCGCCGGGTTGTTCTCGCTGTTGTCGTACCAGGCGGTGTACCGCAGCACGCTGCCGCGTCGCACACGCAGCGGTTTTTTGTACAGATACAGCAGTTGCCAGTTGAAATCGTACTGAGGCACATCCAGCAGGATTTTGCGGCGACCGCTGCGGGAAATGACTTCGTAACGCGCCGCTTTGCCGCGCAGGTGCGAATGGGGCAGATAGCCGAGGATTTCGATGTCGCGGGGCAGACGGACGGAGGCCGTGACTTTGTAATTTTCCGCACCAGGGGGAATCTCGAAACTGGTATCCAGGATGCTTGCTGTGAGCACTTCGCAGTCCGGCGGCTGATCGGCGAAACGAACGCCGATGCGCGTCTGATCCACGGCTGCTTCGCCATTGGGTGTGTAATGCATACTCAGCAGCAGCCGGCTGCCGGCCGGCAGTCGGCGGGCGTACCCGTCCGGGTAGATCTGAGGATTGCTTCCCGGAGCATACACGCCCCAGTAATCGACGCCGTTGACATCACTGGAATCGCCGTCCGGCGGTATGATGAAGGCCAGAACGTGGTGAACAACCTGGGGCGCACCGGGAAGAATCTGAATCGCGTCGACCCAGCGATCTTCCGTGACACCGGTTTCCACGGTCAGGTACACGTAATCCATGATTCCCGTGGCCTGAACATCGACAGCCGGAGCCGTGAAGATGTCGTCGGGATCGATCTGCCATCCCTTCGGGAAGGTGACCGGCTGCGGCGCATCGGCGGGGTCTCCTTCGGGAAATCCGGCGCGGGCCCACTGCTTCAGAATCGTCTTCTCCTGGCGGGTGAGCACCCGTTCATTCGCCCATGGCGATTCCTTCGCATTCTTCATGGGAGCGGCGAACCAGGGAGGCATCGTGCCGCGGCGAAGAACTTCTTCGATCATGGGAGCGTTGGCTTCGACATCGTCCTTCGTTTCCAGAGAAAACGGAGCCACGCCGCCTTCACGATGACAGACGATGCAGTGTTTCTGCATGACGCGGCTGACATCGCGGTGATAGGTGGGAGACGAATCCAGGTCCGCGCCGCAGGCAGCGGACAGGGCGATCAGAAGGATTCCGGCACAGCGGATCGCAGTGGTCAGATTCATGGCAGCATCCGTTGAGAAGATTGTCCGACACCGATGCGGGAGGTGCCGGCGTGACACGGTCGTTGGTCCGGGACTCAAAGGGCCGCAGGGAATGCGGGAGCGGAAACGGGGGCGGTCTGTCGCACAACACGCCGACAGACCTGGAAAAGTATCTCCTGAGCAGACGGACGCGTGAAGATGTGATTCGAAAGTTTCCTGTCCGTTCCTGGATCCGGCACCTGTCCGCCGGCGGCAGCGGAGAATCAGTTCCATTCGGGATTGCGGACATTGTGGGGCAGAATCCGGTGGGCGCGGTGAAAACGCCGTGTGCAGATGTCCCAGATCCCGTAGGGGTCTTCTTCCAGCACCGTGCTGCAGTCGGCCGGCACATGGAGCCAGTCGCCGCGGGACAGTTCGCATTCCAGTTGTCCCGGTCCCCACCCGGCGTAGCCGCAGTAGACTCGGAAGATTCCCGTTGAAGAATCGCTGCTGCTCTGTCGGATGACTTCCTGCAGAGATTCATCGTCGCCGGCGAGAAACAGGCCGGGAACGACTTCCCGATCCCGCAGTCCGATGTGCGCATGGTTGTGCAGGACGAACAGGGCCGATGTTTCCACCGGGCCGCCGATGTAGACGGGGGCATCGAAACAGCGGGATGAATCATCCGACGTGTTGCCCAGCGCGTCGTCCACGGCGATCGAGGACGGCCGGTTGACCACCAGTCCCATGGCTCCATCGTGACTGTGTTCCAGTACCAGCACAACGCTTCGGTAGAAATTCTGGTCGCGCAGCCGATCTGCGGCGATCAGAAATTCGCCCTGAAGCGATGTGCTCATGGATTTTTCCGGCATATCGGAGCCGCTGTCAGAACAGTTCATGGATCTCCCGGTGACCGAAATCCACCAGCGGAAACGGGCGGCCGCCCGGTCCCGGCAGATGCTGGTCGAGTTTCAGTCCCAGACTGTGAAAGACGGTGGCAATCACGTCCGCGGGAACCACCGGCCGATCCGCCGGAACGGCTCCGATCGGATCGCTGGCTCCCACCGTTCGGCCTCCCTGCACGCCGCCGCCGGCAAATCCCACGGTGAAACACTGCGGCCAGTGGTCTCTGCCGCCGGCCGGATTGACTTTCGGAGTCCGTCCGAATTCGGCCACGCTGCACACGAGTGTCGTATCCAGCAGGCCGCGCAGCGTCAGATCTTCGATCAGGGCCGTGTATCCCTGGTCGTACATCGGAGCCACGATGTCCCGCATGCCGGTGATGGACGTGAACGGAGCCGAACCGTGGATGTCCCAGGTGACTTCATTGAACACCGTCAGAAACGTATTGACGGTCACGAAACGCACTCCGGATTCAATGAGTCGCCTGGCGAGCAGACAGCACTGCCCGAAGCGGTTCATGCCGTAGCGTTCACGAACGGCATCGGGTTCCTGAGACAGATCGAACGCACTGCGTGCCTGCGGGCTGGTCATCAGTCTCCAGGCAGCATGGAAATGGTCGTCCAGCAGACGGGCGTCTTCAGAAGATTCGAAATCGCGGACGGTCTGATCGATCAGGTCCCGAATGCGGCGGCGGCGCTGCAGCCGCACGTCACCGACGGTATCCGGAGGCAGCAGGTCGGGCACCTGAAAGTTCTTCTTCGAAGGATCGGCCATCAGGGCGAACGGATCGTACGCCTTTCCCAGAAAGCCTCCGGACTGCCCGTTGGGAAGATTTCCGCCGCCCCGTCCCATGGTTTCAGGCAGCACGACAAAGGGAGGCAGGTCGGAACGCCGGCCGCGGAGCCAGGCGACGACCGAACCGGCATGGGGCGAATTGACGCCTCCGGTGAACTGGCGTCCCGTCTGCATCATCTGCCAGCCGGCATCGTGAACGGCCGCTCCTGCATGATGGACAGAACGCACCAGCGACAGCCGGTCGGCGATGGATGCATGCTGCGGCAGAATTTCCGACAGGTGGTAGTCCCCTCGTGTCGGCACCGCCTGAAACGGACCACGCACCTCCGCAGGAGCATCCGGCTTCGGATCGAACGTGTCGAGCTGACTGGGGGCCCCCAGATTGAAAATCATGATGCACGAACGTTCGTCGTGGCCGGCCGAAACGGCTCCCTGAGCCTGCGCCTCGAGATAGCCGGCCAGAGACAGTCCGGCGACTCCCAGAGTCCCCACCTGGAGGAAGTCGCGTCGGGTGGTCCCGCTGCAGGTATGAGCGGTTCCGGTGCCGGAAACATTCAGCATGACAGCAGCAATCTCTGAACAGAACAGACAGACCATTTCAGTTTAGGCGCCGCAGATGCCATGAACAACATTCCAGGGACCAGGGAATGACGGAAATCGATCCGTCCGGCGGACACGACCGGTCCGCCGGTCACCGGCAGATACGGTACAGGGCGGGTTTTCGGAACAGGAAATGCAATTCTGTCCGGTTCCGGATTTGTCACAGGGCTGGTGCGGTGGATACGGTGCAGGCCGAATGACGGTGTTTCCGGAATCACGACAGATGGCATGGTGCCATCCGTCTGTCCTGTCCGCGGCGGTCCCACGTGTTTCGAATTCTGCTGGTCCTCTGTCTGATTTCCGCCGGAATCATACAGATCACGATTCTTGTGCTGCCCGCCGTTCCTCTGGGGATTCCCGGAGAATGGACCTGGGATCGCCACGATTTCGTCTTTCCGTCGTGGGAGGCGGTCGTTCAGTTCATCCCGGCGGTGTTCGGAGCAGTTCTGCTGGGGTTCGTCGTTTATGTCGGTGAACGACGGCTGTTCCGGTTCCGCCTGTCGTCGATCGGCGACGCGGAGCGGCAGTGGCGCGGCCCTCGGGAAACGATTCTGCTGCTGATCCTTCTGGCTTTCGCGTCCTGGTGCTGGATGCGCACCTGTGAACGCTGCACCCCGGCGCCGTATCGCAGCATCCGGCCTCTGTGGGTCCTGTACGATCCGTCGTCTTCCGGATACTTTTTCGAAGCCGTGTTCGGGATGGCATCCGTGGAGGAATTTCTGCGGGGTTACGAAGAACGCATGCAGGAGGGCGACGTGCTCCACGTGGGAACTCATCCGCCCGGCCTGTTTCTGCTGAGCCGCGGGCTGGTGGAACTGGTCCGCCGCTGGCCCGCGGTGGCGGCTCCGGCCCGTCTGGTGACGCTCAGAGACGACATCCGGGCGTTTCGGACTCTGGAAGCAGACGTGGCTCTTCAGCGCCCTCTGACGGATGACGAACTGGGCGCGCTGATGATACTTTCCGTCCTGACGGCCGGGGCTGCGGCTCTGACCGTGATTCCTCTGTTTGCTGCGGTGCGGTGTCTGTTCGATCCGGTGGTCGCCTGGCGGACAGCCGCGCTGTGGGCCACGGTTCCCTGCGTGATCGTGTTCTGGCCGAAATCCGATGTCCTGTTCACACTGACATCGATGACGGTTCTCAGTCTCATGATTCTCGCGGATCTGCCGCATCACGGGCCGGTACGGAAAACGGTGCTGGCAGCGGTCAGCGGCATGGTTCTGTGGGTCGGACTGCTGCTGAGCCTGGCGCATCTGGCTGTGCTGGCTCTGATTGCCGCGCTGACGGGAATCCGCATGCTGCGGGGACTGTCCGGCTCGCAGCAGCGGCTGCAGCGCTTGGGGAAGCCGCTGATGCCGTTTCTGGTGATGGCCGGGACTGTGATGCTGCTGACGTGGGCGTTTTCTGAACATCTGGGCTGCAGTCTGCCGGACGTGTGGCGTCTGAATCTGCAGAATCATGCGCGGTTCTATGAACACTTTCACCGCACGGTTCATCTGTGGCGGGCTGTGAATCTGCCGGAACTGGGACTGGCTCTGGGACTGCCGCTGGCGCTGCTGGCTGTGATCGGGATGTTCCGCCTGCACCGGGCAGACGGAGTTCTGCCGCAACAGCCATGTCCGGCGGAAGTCTGTGTCGCAGTGGCCGCGACGGTGGCGATTCTGTGGCTGTCCGGGCGGAACAGTGGTGAGGCCGCCCGGCTGTGGTGTTTTCTGACTCCCTGGCTGCTGATCCCCGCGGCCTGTGTCCTGCGGGAAGAGCAGATTCGGGATGGCCAGTCTGAAGATGCGTTCGTGTGGAAGACGGCCATGACGGTTCAGGCTGCCGTGTGTGTGCTGACCGTGGGACTGGTCAGCGGGTTTGCTTTTTCGTGACAGGTCCTGTGTGTCTGCTGCCATGCTGAGGTGTCCATGTCCGTCGAACCTGCCGATCTGGAATCGGCCGACATTCTGATCCGTCTGGCTCTGGATGAAGACCTGGGACGGCGAGGCGATCTGACCAGTCAGGCTTTGCTGACGCCGGAAACGCGGTCGGAAGTTCGGGTGGTGAGCCGGCAGAGCGGTCGGCTGTGCGGCGCGGTTCTCATCGAACGCATCTATGCGGCTCTGGCCGAACGCAGCCGGCAGTCGGCAGCGTGCGACGTACGCCTGCACTGTCAGGACGGCGATGTGCTGGAGCCGGATACGTGCCTGGCCACGATTTCCGGTTCCGTGCCCGATCTGCTGACGGGAGAACGAACAGTTCTGAATTTTCTGACTCATCTGAGCGGGATTGCGACACTGACGGCATCGTTCGTTCAGCAGGTGCAGCAGACCGGCGTGGTCATTCTCGACACCCGCAAAACGCTGCCCGGCTGGCGCCGTCTTCAGAAGTATGCTGTACGGTGCGGCGGCGGCACGAATCACCGATTCGGCCTGGACGACGGAATTCTGATCAAGGACAACCATCTGGCCGCCCGCAGCGGACAGGATGCGGCCAGCGCGGTTCGGGAGGCACGCGGTTTTCTGCAGTCGCAGAACCTGTCGTTTCCCGTTGAAATCGAAGTGGACACGCTGCAGCAGCTTCGGAATGTTCTGGATGAACAGCCGGACATCGTGCTGCTGGACAACATGACCGCATCGGAGCTGAAGACGGCCGTCCGGATGCGCGATGAACAGTCTCCCCGAACTCTGCTGGAAGCTTCCGGAGGCATCACGGGGGAAAACGTCGGCTGTGCGGCGGCTTCGGGAGTGGATCGCATCAGCATCGGCGGGCTCACTCATTCGGTTCCGGCACTGGACATCGGTTATGACTGGCCGGAAACTGACTTCGGCAACGGAGATGTGAGGGGGACGGATGGAGGGCTCGTCTGACCGGGAAATCGTTCCGAGCCGCCGGACCATCTGAACAGGACATTGCACTGAACAGGACATCGCGACACATGAATCAGTCGTCTCGCAGAACGTTCGTCGCATCGGCGGTGGCCGCTGCCGGTGCGGGACTGAGAAGCCGTGCGTCCGCAGCGGAACCTCCGAAACGTCTTCCCGGCAGCGCGATGAAGCTGTCTCTGGCGGCGTACAGCTTTCATCGTCTGATGGCCAGACGGGGGACACCGGAAGAAATCGCCCGGGCCCGCATGTCGATCGAATCGTTCATCGATTTCTGTGCGGAACAGCGGCTGCACGGAACAGAACTGACCACGTATTACTTTCCGGCGGAAATCACGGCCGATTATCTGAACAGCCTGAAGCAGCGGACCCATCGACTGGGCCTGTCCATATCGGGAACGGCCATCGGCAACGATTTCTGCGTCCCTCCCGGTCCTCAGCGAGACGCCCAGCTGGAAGAATGCCGGCGGTGGATCGATGTGGCTGCCGATCTGGGGGCTCCCGTGATCCGCATTTTCGCAGGACACGTTCCGCCTGGAGACAGCGAAGATGCGGCCGTCGCTCGTTGTGTGGACGCGATCAGTCAGGTGCTGGAACATGCGGCCCGCCGGGGCGTGTTTCTGGCTCTGGAAAACCACGGCGGCGTCACGGCGACAGCGGACGGTCTGCTGCGGCTGGTTCGGCAGGTGCCGGATTCTCCCTGGTTCGGAGTCAATTTCGACAGTGGAAATTTTCGTTCCGCCGACCCGTACGGCGAGCTGAAGAAAATCGCTCCCTATGCCGTGAATGCTCAGATCAAAGTCCGCATGCATCCGGAAGGACGGTCCGAACCAACGGATTTCGCTCGTGTCATCGGCATCCTCAAAGATGCCGGATATCGCGGCTTCGTGGTTCTGGAGTACGAAGAAGCCGAAGATCCGTTCACGGCGATTCCACGGTATCTGGACCTTCTGAGAGATCAGATCCAGGCGTCCTGACAGGAACACCGCCGTTCGCCTGCCGGATCGGCTGTGTCAGTCGGCTGCGTTGCGGGGACTGTGCTGTGGGCACTGAATTCCGGATGCTGTGCCGGTCCTTCCGAGCGGCTGAGCGGTCCTGGGGATGCGCCGGCGAACTGCCACAGCGGCCCGCAGGCCGGATCCAGGAACAGTGGAGGGCCCCGCTCAGTCGGGGCCGTCGATGACACGGACGCGACAGAGCGCGTCCCTCCACAGAACGTTCGGACGGGACGGAACCCGTTCCTCCGGCAGGCAGTGGCATGCATACGGCGGATTGCAGGCAGTGGCCTGCGGATTTCCAGACACGACCGGAAATCAGAGCGGAAGGCCGCGAGGCCTCCAGTGCGTACGCTCACCCACACACCGACCCGGCAGCAGCGCAGGCACCTGGCGGCGGGCTGCCGGTTGTCCTTCCTGTGTTGTTTTTTTTTGGTGGCGTTCGCGCAATTGGTCGAGCGGTGCTCCCGTAGCCACGTGTCCGGGAGAATTCAGGAAGCGCAGCGACCGGACGCGGGTGGGACAGGCGGATCGGACGCCGTTCGAGTTCAGAGACCGCCGCGTTCGGGAGGACGTGTCAGGGACCGGTCGAGGCTCCTCGGACGGGCGCCGTCGGAACATCGGATGCATCGGCCTGGATCAGCCGGCGTTCTGTCTGGTGCGGCCGGCGTTCCGATCCGGACACGACGGCTCCGGCGGTCTGAGACCGGTACAGGACGCGCGTGACCTCGAATCCGGTCGACAGGTACAGCCCGACCGCCGCGCGATTGTCGGCCGTGACTTCCAGAGTCGCATACCGGGCTCCGTGAAGGCGGAAGCCGTGCAGCGCCTTCAGCAGAATCGCTCGTCCCAGTCCGAACCCCCGGTGTTCGGGAACGACGCCGACGTTCTGGATGGCTCCGACGGACCCCGGGCGGATCAGTCCCTGAATCATGGCGCAGTCCACGGGCGGCCAGTCAGGTTCCGGCTGAAACTGAATCAGCCAGGTGCTCTCGGGCGCAAACTGAGAATGGGCCACGGTTTCGTGAAGCAGTCGGCGGCAGCCGGTCAGACTGCCCAGACAGCGGAAAACCTGCCCGTCCAGATCATTGCGAAACGAACGCCACTGAACCTGGGCGTGGCGTTCCTGTACGATCGGCTTCCAGCTGACAAACTGATAACCGTCCGGCAGCGCAGGCGATGAAAGCGGCCGCCAGAGATCGACCTGCATGCGCAGCCGTTTGTAGTGTTTCGCTGATGTGTCCATCCGGTTCGACCGCCTGAGACACCCACTTTGCTGCATGAGCAGAACAGAAGGACCAGCCGACAGGACGCCTGCCGGCTGCGGCAGACGGACTACACAACTGGAGCGGTATTCTAACGGAACATCGTTCCCATCCTATTGGCCGCCGGCGAAAAAATGCCCGGTTGTTGTGCCGGAACCGGTCGCCGGGCACGGTGCGAATGCGCACAGTGCCCCTGTTCTGCCGCGGGAACCGGTCCACAGACCGGGTGGGGCATCACAGAAGCGGGGCGTGGGAATGGCCGAACGGGCCGGCAAAACGCGTCATTCGATTCCCTGTGCGGCCAGCCAGCGTTCGGCGTCCAGAGCCGCGGCACATCCGCTTCCGGCGGCCGTGATGGCCTGTTTGTAGCGGTCGTCGGCGACGTCGCCGGCAGCGAAGACCCCGTCGACGCTGGTCTGCGTGCCGGGAGGCTGCGTCCAGAGAATGTAACCGTTGTCTTTCGTTTCGAGCTGTCCGGACAGAAAATCGGTATTCGGCGTGTGGCCGATGGCCGCGAAGTAGCCGGCCGCCTGAAGTTCTTCGGTGTGGTTCTCGTCGGTGACGCTGCGGATCCGCACACCGGTGACGCCCTGGTCATCCGTGCCCAGAATTTCATCCACAACGGAATTCCATTTCACTTCGATCTTTTCGTTGTTCAGTGCCCGCTCCGCCATGATTCGGCTGGCCCGGAACTGATCGCGCCGGTGCACGATATAGACCTTCGATGCATATTTCGTCAGGAACGTGGCTTCTTCCATGGCGCTGTCGCCGCCACCGACGACCACCAGAGGCTGGTTTCGAAACCGCGGCAGGGCGCCGTCGCACACGGCGCAGGCCGACACCCCCATGTTGCGAAACCGTTCTTCGGATTCCAGGCCCAGATAATTGGCTCGTGCGCCCGTGGCGACGATGATCGTATGCGATTCGAATTCTTCGCCGGAAAGCGTGCGGAGTCGGAAGGGACGCTGAGACAGGTCTGCGGAGGCGATGTCGTCCGTGACGACGCGCGTGCCGAAGTTGACGGCCTGCTGCCGCATCAGTTCCATCAGTTCCGGCCCGGACACGCCCCGCTTTTCATGAGGCGCCATGTAGCGGCGCTTGTCTTCAGCGATGGCTGAATCCAGGTACGCGGTGAGATCTCCTGCCGGGAAGCCGGGAAAGTTTTCGACTTCAGTTGTCAGGGCGAGCTGACCCAGAGGCAGGGTGCCCCGCTGGCGATTGTCTTCGTTGAAAGCACCTTCGTACACCACCGGTTCGAGACTGGCGCGCGCTGCGTAAATGGCGGCCGTCCAGCCGGCCGGCCCGGATCCGATGATTGTGACACGTTCCGTCATCAGGGTTCTCCGCAAAACCGCCTGCCGCGGCGGTGGAACAGAACTGGCGGCCAGGGGCCGGAATCGAAGGCGCGAAACCTTAGCGAACGCGGAACGCCGCGACAATGCCGACAGAATCCCCTCGTCAGCGGCTCACAAACGGGGAAGCTGATTTGGGAAGGAGGTGGGCGAGTCTGAGGACGTTTTACAGCATGCCCCCGGCGAACGGCAGGCAGCGGCCAGCAGGCCGGGGCCAGGAGCGGTGCGACGCCGATCCGGCAACACGGAAGGCGCTGGCAGGTGATCACACGAACAATCACCCGAACAGGGCTGCCTGTTTTTGGCCTCCGGGACTTTGTTTCAATTCCGCACCGGCTTCGCCGAGTATCGAGAATGATTCGATGCGATGAAGGGATCTCTCACGGAGTCTCAGAGTCGCGGAGGTCTGGTATTCTCGCGGCAAAAACTGTGTCTCATGTCGGTCGGCTGAGTGCACACGAACACGCGTAGGGATCCGGTGAGACTGACTTATGAGTGCGTTCCCCGATCCAGCAGCTCGGCGACAATGGTCCGCACAGATACCGGATCCGATGCGCGAAATCGTCACGCCGCAGGGAAACTCGACTTCAACCGGAGCGGTGTCCGTCACTCACACGGGGACAAACGGGGCCACGTCCGAAGCGTGGTCCGCTGCCTGTTCCGCCAGTCTTCGTCGTCGCCAGTAGAAAGCATTCTGTGACACGCCGATGCGTTCACAGAACGCGGCCACCGACAACCCGGACTTCTTCTGCTGTTCGATCTACTCCGCCCACTGCCGGGCCGAATCCGTGCGACTCACAGCTCCTCCTTACTACGGACAAGTCATCAGCCTGGACACCCACGCAACATGCACTTCGCCGTGCGCATTCGGGAATTCAGTGCCGTTCCGACCGAACTCTTTGTCCATGTTCGCGGTATACGCGTATGCGCACGGTGAACTGCCGGCCGCTGCCTGTGGTTCGTCGTCTGCATACGAACGACCCGGGGCCCGGCAGTCAGACTGCCAGGCCCCGGGCCGACTCGACGGAGAAGTGATTCCGTGGACTGCCGCTGTGGGATTCCGTCAGGGCCGCAACGATGCCCGGTGTGATCAGCAGATATCAGTAACCGTCGCAGGCGACTTCACGCCGTCCCTGACTGTCATGGACGGTCCAGCTGGTGCTGTGGCCGTCCTGAGATCCCGATGGGCTCCAGGCATCCCATGCCTGAGCTGTGTCGTTCAGTTCCTGTGTCACCGCATACTGCAGACTGGTCAGTCCGGCGATCGATCCGATGACCAGAATCGTTCCGACCAGGACCACTTCGGAAGACAGGATCATTCCGTCTTCATCGTTCCACAGGCAGGAGATCAGGCGGGGTATGGACATGGAGCAGACTCCGGCAGGCATCGCACACGGGGATGGGGCGAATGATGCAGAGAACGGGGCGGGATGTCTCGGGACAACGTTTTCGGGACAACGGGATGTTTCCCGAAAGCAACTTTACCTCACAGCCTGCGGCCGGGAGCAGGTTCTCGGAATTTCCATTATGGAATCGTCTGCCGGACCATCGTGTGCCGCGCGTTGCAGCGTCTCTGCGGGTTGTTCGGGCGGCGGAAGCCGGACCGGTCCGGACACGTCGGCCGTGAGAAGTCGGCTGTGAGAGCGTGTGGATGCGGGAGGCCGGGCTGCAGAAACCAGGAAAATCGGATTCCGGCGGCTGCAGAAAATCGGGGTCCCGATAGACTGCAGGCAGCCATTCGGGCGGATGCGTGGAACCGGTGTGCGAAATATGCGGCGGAGCGGTTCCGGAAGAAAACGCGGTTCTGCCGGATCGTCGGAATGGTGCGGACGCCCGGTGCATTGAGGGGCGGCTGCCGGCCGTTCGGAATGCCGGCCCGTTCTGGCCGCCGCCATGTGTGCGGTCCGGTTCAATGTGGTGTTTTTCCAGTGAAGGTCCCGTTTCGTGTCTCATGACATCTATCAGAACCCGCTGAACACACGTTATGCGTCGCGGGAAATGTCGGCGATCTGGTCGGCACAAAGGAAACATTCCACCTGGCGGCGGCTGTGGATCGCTCTGGCGGAATCTCAGCAGGAGCTGGGGCTGCACATCACCGATGATCAGCTTCAGGAAATGCGGGCCACGGTAGACGACATCGATTTCGAGGCGGCGGCGGCCTGGGAACGAAAATTGCGCCACGATGTGATGGCGCACGTTCATGCCTGGGGAGAACAGTGTCCGGCGGCACGGAAGGACATTCACCTGGGTGCGACGAGCTGTTTTGTCACGGACAATACGGAACTCATCCAGATCCGCGATTCCCTGCGGCTGATTCGGCGGCGGCTGGTGCAGGTGATCGATCTGCTCGCCCGCTTCGCTCAGGAACACCGCAGTCTGCCGTGTCTGGGATTCACGCACATGCAGCCGGCTCAGCCCACCACGGTCGGCAAACGGGCCACGCTGTGGTGCTGGGATCTGATTCTCGACCTGGAAGAGATCGAGCATCGACTGGCCGGTCTTCGGTTTCGCGGCGTGAAGGGAACCACGGGAACGCAGGCGTCGTTTCTGAGCCTGTTCGACGGTGATCATGAGCGTGTGCAGCGGCTGGACGAACTGGTGACCCGAAAGATGGGGTTCGAAGCGCGTCATCCGGTGACGGGGCAGACCTATCCCCGAAAGGTGGATGCCCAGGTGCTCCAGACTCTCAACGGAATCGGCCAGTCGTGTCATCGGTTCGGAACCGATCTGCGTCTTCTGCAGCACCGACGGGAAGTGGAAGAGCCGTTTGAAACCAGCCAGATCGGCTCATCGGCCATGGCCTACAAAAGGAACCCGATGCGTTCCGAACGCCTGTGTTCTCTGTCTCGTTTCGCCATGACGCTGCAGGCGGGCGCCGATTCCACCGCGGCGACTCAATGGATGGAACGCACGCTGGATGACAGCGCCATCCGCCGGCTGGTTCTGCCCCAGGCGTTTCTGGCCATCGATGCCTGTCTGATTCTGTATCGCAACATTTCCGATGGGCTGGTCGTGTATCCGAAGGTGATCGCTCGTCATCTGGAAGCGGAACTGCCGTTCATGGCGACCGAAGAAATCCTCATGGCCGGCGTGCGGGCCGGCGGCGATCGGCAGACTCTGCACGAACGCATCCGGGTGCACAGTCAGGCGGCAGCGGCGGCCGTGAAGCGGGATGGTGCGGCCAACGATCTGATGGCCCGGCTGCAGCAGGACGACATGTTCACAGGAATCGACCTTCAGAATATTCTGGATGCAGCCCGCTACATCGGCCGGGCACCGGAACAGGTCGACGCATTCATCACCGAAACGGTCGAACCGATTCGAGAACGCTTTCGGGATGATCTGACCGCGGATGCCGAAGACGTCGTTGTCTGACCAGCGGCCGGGCCGGCACGACGACCAGGTCGCCCTGCACTGCTGAGACGTTCTGGACAGGC
>WFTL01000145.1 GCA_015485495.1 Planctomycetaceae bacterium | reverse complement strand
CGGCGACATCGCAAGCTGGACATGATCTGAAGTCCCGCAGTGCGACCGGGCGGTCCCCGTAATCCGCCCGGCAAAAAGCACGACATCGGCACACGAGGTCATCCGCGAACGCAGTCATCCGCGAACGCACGCGGATGTCGAACCGGCCCGTCAGCGGCCGAACGAACAGTCCCAAAGAAAAGGGGGAAGAACGAGTCCTTCCCCCTTTCCGCCGAATCGTCTGCCGAAGCAGACAACGCGACAGGAGCTTCCCGCTCGGGCGACGCACCCATTAGTGAGCGGGAACAGGCGATCCGGATGCACCGGGAACCGGCGCGGTCGATCCCCCTGCGGGAGCCGGCACGCCTTCAATCAGTCCCGGCGGATACGCGTGCATTCCATGTTCGCTGATGTCCAGACCAACCAGCTCCTCTTCTTCACTCACTCGCAGTCCAATGGTGACGCGAATCAGATAAAACACGGCAAAACTCACAGGAAAGGCCCACAGGAAGGCCGCTGCCGTACCGACGAACTGCACCCAGAGCTGCCCGGCTCCGGCTGCCGAACTGAACAGGCCGATCGCCAGCGTGCCCCATGCCCCGCAGACTCCGTGAACGGAAACCGCTCCCACCGGATCATCCACGCCCGCGCGTTCCAGGGCGAGGCAGGAAAAGACGACCAGCACCCCGCCGATGGCTCCTGTCAGCGCAGCCATGGCCGGAGACATGATGTCGCAGCCGGCGGTGATCGCCACCAGTCCGGCCAGAGCACCGTTCAGAGCGAAGGAGACATCCGGTTTCCGGAACATCACCCAGGTGGTGATCATGGCCGTTACCGCACCGGCGGCCGCCGACAGATTGGTGGTCACTGCAATCCGTGCCAGATCACCGCCTCCCACCGCCGTCGTCGATCCGGGATTGAACCCGAACCAGCCCAGCCAGAGGATGAACACGCCCAGTGCGGCCAGAGGAATGTTGTGACCGGGAATCGGCACCGGCCGGCCGTTGCGGTATTTACCGCGACGCGCGCCGATGACCAGAGCACCGGCCAGAGCACACCAGCCGCCGATCGAATGCACGACCGTGGAGCCGGCGAAGTCCAGAAATCCCATGTCTTCCAGCCAGCCGGACCCGGTACTGGCAACCAGACCGTTCCAGCACCAGCTTCCGAACACCGGATACACGATCACCGTGATGGCCAGCGAGTACGCCAGGTACCCGACGAACTTCGTCCGTTCGGCCATGGCTCCGGACACGATCGTTGCGGCCGTCGCGGCGAACACCGTCTGAAAAATCAGAAACGCCCAGCCGAACGCGCCGGCTGTGCCTTCCGGATCATCCGCAGCGAAGGATGTCCCTGGAGCGTCGGCATCGAACAAAAAGAAACTGCTGCCGAAATACCCGCTGGTGGCTCCGAACATCACCCCGAAGCCCACCAGCCAGAACGACAGAGATCCGATGGAAAAGTCCATCAGGTTTTTCATGATGATGTTGCAGGCGTTTCTGGCCCGCGTGAATCCCGCTTCCACCAGAGCGAAGCCGGCCTGCATGAAGAACACGAGAAACGCTGCCAGACACGTCCACAAAACGTCCACATCGGCCAGCACGCCCGACGCCGTCACATCGGCCGTCTCCGAATCCCCCACTGCCCCCGGTGCCGTTTCCTCCAGCACCGCCTGATCTGCGGAAGCCCCGGTTTCGACTGCAGAACCGTCCTGGGCATTCACTCCGGCACAAAGCACCAGAACGGCCGCGGCAATGGTCAGCATCTGCCGGCAGCCTTCGGTCCATTCCCGTATATCATCCAGTCCTTTCATCGCCTGCCCCTCTCTTACTTTTCACAGAAAGCCCCGAACCGACGAATTGCCTTCCAGAACATGCTCAGCCCGAACATGCTCTGTTTTCCGAACAATTCCGTCGCGTCGGCAGGAAGAAGGCAAGCGGCGCGCCAATTTCTTCCGGGATCGCTGCGGCCTGCTGTCCGGTTTCGCCGTCCGGACTGCGAAAAACTGTGTCCGGACCGTGCGAAAAATTTTTTCGACAGAAACCGTCTCTGCCGCGACACGGCATCGACTGCGCGCCACAGCAACAGAATCGCCTCAATCCCGGGCACTCCGGACATCGGCGGACAGCTTCGCTGCCGGGAGGTCCCCGCGATGCCCCACGAAACGACTCGCTGCGGGTTGAACTCACAGAGGCCCGATCTATACTCGCCGGCACGGAATGGGGGCGGGAGGCAGCGGAACGGAATTCGGCATTCACGCCTGCCGCCGCTTTCCCATTTTCGGCGGCATCCTTCAGCCCGCCGATCCCTGCAGCGTGCCGGCGCGGCATGGGCTGCGGACCGGGTGATTTCGTTTTCTGCGGGAAGGCTGCGCCTTCCCGGGTCCTTTCAGAACAGAAAAGCAGTGAACCTATGAGTATCAGAATCGGACAGACAGCGCCTGGTCTGGATCTTTCCCTTCAGGCGTACGACCGCACCAAAGACGGCACAGACAGTCAGTTCCAGGACCTCAAACTGGCCGACCTGAACGGCAAATGGATCTGCCTGTTCTTTTATCCGCTGGACTTCACATTCGTGTGTCCTACCGAACTGGTCGCCTTCAACAGTGCCCTGGGAGAGTTCGAAGACCGCGACACCGTCGTCCTCACCGCCAGCACCGACAGCGTGTATTCGCACAAGGGCTGGTGCGACTCCCATGAAGAACTCGCCGGCATGAAGTACCTCATGATCGGCGACGTCAACCACGAACTGTCGACAGCGTTCGATGTTCTGGATCCGCAAAAGGGCATCGCCTACCGAGGCGTCTATCTGATCGACCCGAATGGCGTTCTCCGATGGATGGCCGTCCATGATCTGAGCGTCGGACGGAATGTGCAGGAGGTGCTTCGGGTTCTGGATGCTTTGCAGACCGACAAGCTGTGTCCCTGCAACTGGACTCCAGGCGAAGAAACTCTGAACTGAGAGGCAAACCCGCACGGTCTGACGGGCTCATGATTCACAACCCCCGTTCGGCGACATGCCGAACGGGGGTTGTCGTATGTTTCAGCGTACCGGTGTCCGAAACCCGGCTGACCGTTCCGGTCAGGGCACAGCGCGGCTTGCCGGCGGGTGGTCGGGCCACACGGACATCTGTCCGGCTCCTGGAGGAAACGCTTCCAGAATCACGCAGACGATGCTGCGATCGTCGTCATGCAGGGGAGCCGCCAGCGAATCGGCCGCCGGAAAGCTGTGCCGCAGGCCTGCCAGAATCAGGGCCCAGACCGAATCGCTGCCCGTTCCTCCGGCTGCGGAGAAATGCTGCCGGCAGAAATCTTCGGCCCGTTCCCGATCCCACGCATATTCCCACAGGTCGTACGACGCCATCAGCGAACAGCACAGCACATCGGACCACCGTTCCGCCGATCGGGCCATCTGACGGACGGCAACAGCCGTGTCCGCATCCAGCAGCGTCTGTTCCCCACACATTTCCAGCGCCCGACTACGGATCATCTGCAGGCCGCGAAACACATTCTTCACCAGCGTTTCCGCCCGGTCTTCCTGGCGTCGGCGATCACCGGACACGGCCACCACGGTCCACACTCGATTGAGCAGATCGTTGATGAGGATCTGTTCCGTAATCGACTGCAGCGGCGCCCGCAGCGGGTGCAGTCCCGTCAGGTGAAGCGGATCGCGGATTTCCACTCCGCTGCCGATGTCATTCAGAGCCCGCAGCCAGCGATTGAAGCGGTTCCGGGAATGGATGTAGAAATCGCCCAGTACAGTCGTCGACAGCGGCACGGGGCGGTCCAGGATCAGTCGGGAGTGGGCTGCGACCAGAGCAGCCACTTCTGTCAGATGAGCGAGTTTCACGGCGGGGATTCTCAGAGTGGGACGGCAGAAGGAACGGTCATGAACACCTTTCCGGAAAGTCTGCAAACCGAATGCCGACCGGACCGCCGCGACCAGAGCCCGTTTTTTCCGCATCGCACGTCCCGTGTCTGTTGCGGCAACGCAACACCTGTTGACCGAATCCGATCTGCCCGGATCAGCCGATCCGGAATCCGTCCGGCTCCCCGCAGCACCAGATGTCCCGGTCGATCCGGCATGATCTGCCGATTCGAATGATCGGAAACTGGTACAATCGTCAGAAACATCAAGTCCGCGCCGTCTGCCGGACGATGACACTGGCAGCCGCCGGTCGGCGTACGGCATCTGCAGCGGCCGGATGCCGCAGGCCGCTTTACCCGCTCTCGCTCCGATTCGGACAGGACTGATGGCCGAATTCCGACACACCGATGATGCCTCGCCGGCCTCCGCACCGGCGGATCCGTCTGATCGTGCAGGCCGCCTGGGACCGCTGTCGCGACGGAAAAAAATCGCCATCGTTCTGTTCCTGGTTCTCAGCGGCTACGCCCTGACAGACGACACTCCGGTGCCTCCGGCTCCGACATCGGCCGCGTCTGCTCCGATCTCAGCAGATCCCGATGCCGATATGGAACGGCTGCTCGGCAGCATCGACTCGCCGATCCACGAACAGCCCGGTGCTGCCCGCTCACACCAGAACGCTGCGACCTTCCTGGCAGCGCGGGAATCCGACATGGCCGGGCATCACCACCGCCATCAGGAAAGCCGCCACGACCATCACGGACATTCCGGGCACACAGCAAAAGCCGCTGACAGCCCCGCGACCGGCCAGTCCCTTCCCGAACCGACGAACCACTCGGCTCTCATGGCATCCGACGCACCTCCGGCACGGTCTCCAAGACTGCGGTTCACCGGTCGTATCGACCCGCTGTACTGACCGGAAGCTGTACAGACCGGAAGCCTCTCCGCCTGCCTCTCCCGATCGCCGGTTCTTTCCATTCACTACCCGTCACTGCGGCAAAGACCCATGTATCAGGACTACTGGAAGCTGACAGATCGACCGTTTCCTCACCGGGTACCGGCGACTGCCTGCTATCCTGCAGCCTCCCGTCTGGCAGCTCTGCGCAGACTGCAGTACTGCATTCAGAACAGTGCCGGCTGTGCCGTCATTCTGGGAGAATCCGGACTTGGAAAAACGAGTCTTCTGCGGCAGCTCCAGGCGACCGAAGAACATCTTCGCCCATTCGTCCATCTGGCCTTTCCGGGCCTGGACGCTCCGGCACAGCTTCGCCAGATCTGCGGACAGCTTTCCGATGCCCCGTTCGCCACCGAAGGATCGGCAGACGAAATCCTGTCCAATGCGGAAAACGCTCTGCGGCGTCATGCGGCCAACGGCCGGCACCCGGTCATCTGCTTCGATGATGCCCAGCTGCTCAGCCCCCAGGTCATGACGGATGTCGTTCTGGCCCTGCTCAATCTTCGCGACATCGACGATTCTCTGGATTTCACCGTCATTCTGGCCGGACAGCCCATTCTTCTGTCGCTGCTGTCCCGGCAGCCCCAGCTTCGCGAACGAGTGGCCGTGACGGCCCGCCTGGCCGGCATGACAGATTCAGAAACCGCCGACTATATCTCCGGCCGGCTGCGGGCGTGCGGAGCATCCGCAGACCTGTTTACCGAAGCGGCCATTCGCCGCCTGCAGGAAACAAGCCAGGGCAATCCCCGGCGACTCAACCGCCTGTGCGACATGGCCCTGCTGGTGGGGTGCGCCGAACAGCTCGATCGAATCGACGCCCCCCAGATCGACGCAGTCGGTACAGAGCTGATTCGCGCCGCCTGAAAAACCGGCCCGTCCCGAACAGAACGCCGCCGGGCCGGTTCACGTGCCGCCCCATCTGCCGGTTCACAGTCTCACCGCCGCATGACATCGGCCGGCAGTGTGAGAAACACCCGCAGTGCCGCCAGCAGCACGGCCAGCAGCACCAGAGACCCCGCCACCAGTCCGGCCACGGACGGCCAGTGACTGAACACATTCCGCATCAGCAGCGGCTCTGCCCAGATCCATCGCCAGGTACACAGAACAATGACCGCCGAACCGGCCAGGTAGGGGCCGAAAGCGACGAAGCTGCGGCCACTGACAACGCGGATCACGGTTCCTGCTGCCACTGCTGTGACAGGAGCCATCGCAATGGCACACAGCACCGGCTGCCATCCCAGAAACGCACCGATCATGGCCATCAGAGTGACATCGCCGAACCCCATGGCCGGCTGCCCGAGAATCCAGGTGGAAATCGATCGAACGAGTGCTACGTAGCAGGCGCCCGCCGCCATCCCGGCCAGACTCCATGCCAGCCCATGCAGATGCTGGTGATGCTTCATCCATTCCGGAAGATACGGTCCGTACAGCCCGACCACCTGAGAATCCCAGTTCACCCAGATGTGAATCATCTGCAGATCCCCCGATACGAAAGCCCCTGTCACCGCTGTCAGGACGCCGGCGATCACCACGTCGTCGGGAATGGCATAGTCCAGAAAATCGGTCAGCGTCGCTGTCACCAGAAAGAACAGCAGCAGCAGATGAAACGGCAGCCGCAGCAGATGCATCGGCACAGCCGGCTGCACTTCCGCCACGTTCTGACACTGCTGGTCCGTCAGCAGCCAGGCGAATATCGCGAACAGCGCGGCCGTGCAGATCACCGATGCCAGCGGCCACCACACCATCCACCGCTGCCCGCACGATCGACAGCGCAGCCTCCCGAAACTCAGCCACCGCTGCCGCCACGTCACCGATACTCCGCAGGCCTGACAGGAAGACAGCCCCGTTGACGGCACATCGGCCAGGACCTGAGCCGCCCAGCCGGCCGCCAGACGGCCTGCCGGAAAACCCACCATCGCCGAAATCACTACCGGATCTGTCATGATCCCCCGATCGAACGAAAAAGCAGTTCACGAACCGATGGATGTCTGCCTGACTTCCGAATCTCCCGGTGCATTCTTCCTTCTTCCCGGACACAGGATCCTGCCCCCGCTGCGCCCCCCCGCCAGTGCACTCCGCGAGGACGGCACCTGCCTGTCGGCTAAGCAGCCTGCCTGCCAAACAGGCGAATCCGGACGAATCCGACGCAGATTTCCCGTCATTTTGCACTGGCACGTTCTTTGCCCATGCAGGCCATTCAGGCGAGTTTCGGTGGCCGTCGACCACCCCGGGTCTGCGGAGTCTGCGGGCCTGGCATTCATTCTGACAGGAGCAAGAACGTGAAGTCTTTTCTTTTCTGGAGCCGTCTTGCGGTTCCGTGTCTGGTACTTCTGACCGGGCAGCCGGTGCTGGGACAGGACGAAGCGGCCGCTGAAGCCGCTGCCGAGGGGGCGGGTGAACTGACCATTCCGGTGGAATTCATCGTCCACAACCTGTGGATCATGATTGCCGGGATGCTGGTGTTCATCATGCATCTGGGTTTCGCCACTCTGGAAAGCGGTCTCACGCGTTCCAAGAACACGGTCAATATTCTGTTCAAGAACACGATGATCGTATGCATCGGGTTCCTGACCTATCTGGTGATGGGTTTCAACCTGATGTACCCGGGATTTGAAGATCCGGCCAGCGGGTATCTGAAGTTCGCGGGATTCGGTTTCATGACGAACGGCCTGGAACAGGCAACGGATCCGGCCTTCGCATCACCCGCATACAATGAAGGGTACACAGCCTACACGGACTTCTTCTTCCAGGCCATGTTTGCGGCCACCTGCGCGACCATTGTTTCCGGAGCGGTCGCCGGCCGGGTGAAACTGTCGACCTTTCTCGTTTTCAGCACACTGTTCGTGGCCATCTGTTACCCGATCACAGGATCGTGGAAATGGGGCGGCGGCTGGCTGGATGCAAAGGGATTCCACGATTTCGCCGGATCGACTCTGGTGCATTCGGTCGGCGGCTGGGGCGCCCTGGTGATGGCCTGGATGCTGGGCCCTCGAAAAGGCAAGTATGTCAACGGCCAGCCCCGTCCGATCCCGGCCAGCAACCTGACTCTGGCGGCCATCGGCGTGTTCCTGCTGTGGTTTGGCTGGTTCGGATTCAACGGCGGATCGGTTCTCACGGCGGATCCGGGTCTGGTTTCTCTGGTCCTGGTCACCACATCGACCGCCGCGGCAGCCGGCGGTCTGGCGGCCGCTCTGACTTCGTGGATCCACGGCGGCAAGCCGGATCTGAGCATGGCGCTCAACGGCATCCTGGCCGGTCTGGTGGGGATCACAGCCGGAGCCGATCAGATGTCCGGACTCGATGCACTGATCATCGGTGCGATCGCCGGCGTCCTGGTGTACGCAGCCGTGATCGTGGTCGACACGGTTCTCAAAGTGGATGATCCGGTGGGGGCCGTCAGTGTGCACCTGATCTGCGGCATCTGGGGCACACTGGCTGTGGGCCTGTTCGGTGCCAAGCAAGGAGCCGCACAGATCAAAGCTCAGCTTCTGGGCATCGGGGCCATCGGCGGATTCACCGTGCTGTTCTGCCTGATTGTCGGGCTGGCTCTGAAAGCAACCATGGGGCTGCGTGTCAGCGAAGAAGAGGAAGAAATCGGGCTGGATATCGGAGAACACGGGATGGAAGCCTATTCGCTCAGCCCGGCCCGTATGCACTGATGATCCCACGGCAGCGGTTCCGGAACCGTCATCGCATCCGCGTGCGGTTCCGGTCCTCTGCCGCCGCATTCCTGTTCTCAATCCGCAGCAATTCCACCAGAAAGCTGATCATGAAAAAAATCGAATCTGTCGTGCGACACTACAAACTGGAAGACATCAAAGCCGCTCTGACATCCATCGGTGTCCTGGGAATGACCGTCTGCGAAGTGCGCGGCTTCGGCCGCCAGCGTGGTCACAAGGAAACCTATCGCGGCGCTGAATACACGGTCGACTTCATGCCGAAAGTGAAAATCGAAGTCGTCGTCGATGACAGCAAAGCCGAAGAAACCATTTCCGCAATCCGCGAATCGGCTCGGACCGGACAGATCGGAGACGGCAAGATCTTCGTATCCAGTCTGGAAGAAGTGGTCCGCATTCGTACCGGAGAAACCGGGACGGAAGCCATCTGAATCAGAACGGCCGGCCGTCTCTCGAACTTCCTGAGGGCATCTCCTGCCTCGCCGCGGATCTTCCGCGGCGAGGTTTTCTTTTGCCGTGCGCGAAGCACCATCGGCCGCAGCAGCGCTGCCGGCAGACCAGGCCGTGCCGTGTGAGGATCAGCAGCAGCGGGCAGATCGGCTCCGTCGGAGCACCGCGAACGGCTGGTGAAATCCGGTCCGCCGGCCAGTCTTCGGGCACTCAGTCTTCGGCCACGTAGGGCAGCAGCCCCATGAAGCGGGCCCGCAGGATGGCCGTCCGCACGGCTCGCTGATAGATGGCCGACGTGCCCGTCCGCCGTCGCGGCAGAATGCGGCCCTGGCGGTCGATCAGCGTTTTCAGCGTCTTGACGTCCTTGTAGTCCACATAAACCGGCCGGGGAACCACACCGTTCGGACAGAACGGGCAGACCATCTTCTTTTTCTTCAGACGAGCCCGGCGTTTGCGGAGTTTCTTGAGATCGGCTTTGGAAATCGTCGGCATGACACGCTGTGTTCCTGGGAAAGCAACAGGGGCTTTCCAAAAGGGAATCGGGCGGACACTTCCCCGTAGCATCTGTTCGGCCCCTTCGGTCGGTGTGGCGGAAGGGGACAGCAGATGGCCCGTCGGGACAGGTATCCGGCAGATACCCGCGGGGAAATCGAAGGGCGGCATTGTAATCGCAGATGCTGGCCGAACAACTGCAAACCCGAACAACCGGACCGGTCAGTCGCCTTTTTCTTCTTCCCGGTGAAAGCGGCGGCCTTTCAGTTCGAACCGGGGCAGTTCTCCGGGCCGGGCCAGACGCACTTCACAGGCGAACCCCAGACGGTTTTGCAGCGCCTGCTGAGCCCGTTCAGCCAGGTCCGGAACACTTTCTGAAACCGGTTCCACCGTCACACACAGCTCATGCATCGACCGAACCGTCCGCACGTCGATGCGGAATTCGGCCAGATCGTCCAGTTCCCGCAGCACAGCTTCCACACTGGAGGGAAACACGTTGTTGCCGCGAATGGTCACCATGTCATCTGATCGGCCCAGAATGCCGCCTTCCAGCCACAGAAGCTGCCGGCCCGTCGGATCCTCACCGACAGCCCGCCGGACAAGATCCCGGGTGCGGTATCGAATCAGAGGCGACCCCAGCCGGCCAAGATTCGTGATGAGCAGTTCTCCGGGTGTCCCTTCAGGAACCGGTTCCAGAGTTTCCGGATCCACGATCTCTGCAATCGCTTCCGTCTCCAGAATGTACAGCCCTCCCGGACGGTCCCAGGACTCCGTTCCCAGAGAACCGATTTCTGTCATCCCCCAGTGATCGATCACCCGCGCCGCCCAGGCCGTTTCGATCCGCTGTCGGGTCGCCGGAATGCTGCCTCCCGGTTCCCCCGCCACGATCAGCAGCCGCACCGACGATTCCCGCAGATCGATTCCCTGTTCTTCGGCCACTTCGGCCATTCGCAGCGCATAGGTCGGAGTGCAGCAGATGACCGTGGCCTCGTTTTCCATCAGAACCCGCAGACGGATGTCCGTCGACATGCCTCCGCCGGCAATGCACAGATTGCCGTAGCGTCCCGCCCCTTCGAAGGCCGCCCAGAATCCGATGAACGGACCGAAAGAAAACGGAAAAAAGAAACGGTCTTCGGCCGTGATGCCGGCCAGCAGATAGATCTGCCGCCAGCATTCCATGATCCAGTCCCAGCTTTCAGCCGTGTCCAGCCAGCGCATGGGCCGCCCGGTCGTGCCGGACGTCTGGTGCAGCCGACGGTATTTCACGGAAGGATACGTCAGATCGGCTCCATACGGCGGCTGCTGAGTCTGGCTGTCGACCAGATCCTGCTTGACCGTCACCGGCAGCCGCGGCAGGTCGTCGAGGCTTCGGACGGCCTCGACGTCGATTCCGGCGAACCGGTCCGCATAAAAACGATTCCGCGGCAGAATCTCCTTCAGCATCTGCCGAAGACGTTTCTCCTGCACCTCACGAATCGCTGCGCGACTGGCCCAGATGTCTTCGATGGATCCGCTCACGTTTCTCCCCGTTCCTCTCATTCCCCTGCCACATGCCCCGTTTCCGGCTGTCTGCAAAGTCCGGGAACAGAAATCCAGTCCCTCTGCAGAAACACGGCATGTCCGCTGTGTCCCGGCCGAGATGCCGGGGTGGCCGACTACGGCAACTTACCGGGCAGCGGGTCCGTGCGGAAGGCGCCGGCATCCGCTGCGGCCGCAATCCATCTGCCAGGAATCACCGCATCCGGCACGTTCTGCCGATCGGTCCCGGCACCTGGCCCGTCGTACAGAACGCACAAGCGTTCAAGCCGCCATTGTCCGGGCGACGATACTCCGTTGAGGAGACTCCTTCTGTCCACCGGCCAGGACAGCCGCCATTGGTGCCGCTGCCGGCCGGTGCGAACTGCTGAGACGCCTGGATGCCGGAAAACACGTCGTCAGAACAGCTTCGCATCGGCTTCCTGGCCGCTCTGGAAGCCGAAGGTCGCGGATATGTCGGAGGCCTGCTGGTCACCAGCCGGACCGGACGGCCTCTGGAATTCCAGTGCACCACGCCCGTTCGCCCTGACCGCACTCAGGAAATCCTGTACGGTCGTGCCCTGCGGCCCTGGCTTCTGGGGGAACTGATCGGCGGCACGCTGCTGGATCGAGTGTCCATCAAACCGGACCTGGTCATCGTTCGTGATCCCGACATGCTGGAACTGCGCAATCACACCGAAATCCCCGTGGCCTGTCTGGACGACTCCGACAGCCCGGATGCAGCCACACCGTCCGTGGGCGGACGGCGGCTGTATTTCCACCGAGACCACACATCGGACTCGGACTTCGTGAGCAGCCGGGCGCATCTGGTTCCAGGTCAGGCCGATCTGGAAGAACCCCTGGAACGCGTCCAGGAAGCGCTGACGGAAACCATCAGAACGGTTCTGGCCCGATGACAGCATCCGCCACGGGGCACGACGGGGCTGACAGCATCGACTGCCGCCGGATCGATCTGTCCGTTTCCATTTCCGCGATCGCCACCGGCTTCAATCCGGCTCTGCAGCGGGTCCCTTCCGTGGACACCGTGTCCTGCCCTCTGGACATCCGGCCGGATTTCGTGCCGTCGTGGAAACCGCGGCGTCTGCCCATCCGCTGCATCGGGCTGACACTGCCGGACGGCGCCGAGTTTCTGCCGTCCGCACCGCCGGCACAGCGTCCGGATCGTTCCCGCACCCGGCCGGACAGACATTGTTCCGGAGAGAAGCAGCAGGCATCGCGTCCGAAACGAACGCGGGTGAAACCCCCGCCGGGAGCCGTCTCGCTGCAGGACCGCCTGTTCTATCTGCTGCAGCCGCCTCTGGAAACCTGGCTGGCCGGCCAGGAACTGATCATGCCCTTCGAACCGTTCCCGTATCAGTACGAAGGCATCGCCTGGCTGTTCGCCCGCCATTCGGCTCTGCTGGCTGATGAAATGGGACTGGGCAAAACCATGCAGACGATTACCGGAATCCGTCTGCTGCTGCGGGCCGGGCAGGTGCGGCGCGTCCTGCTGATCTGCCCAAAACCGCTCATCCCCAACTGGCAGAGAGAATTCCGTCTGTGGGCCGAAGAACTGCCCGTCGTCACGGTCGAAGGCACTTCAGCCCGGCGCCGTCTGCTGTGGACGATGCCAGGCGCTTCGATTCTCATCGCCAACTACGAACTGATGACCCGCGATCTGCCGGACATTCCCGAAGAGGAACGTCCGTCATTCGACCTGCTGGTTCTGGATGAAGCCCAGCGAATCAAGAATCGCGATTCCCGGACGGCTCAGGTGGCCCGCAGCATTTCCCGCCGCCGCAGCTGGGCTCTCACAGGAACTCCCATCGAAAACCGTCCCGAAGAACTGGCATCGCTGTTCGAATTCATCAACGTCATTCCGCGGCGGGCCGCACCCGATCTGCGGCAGCTTGCAAAACTGGCGGACGAACACATTCTGCGGCGCACCAAGGACCTGGTGATGACCGACATGCCGCCGCGCATCGACCGGGACGCCGAACTGTCACTCACCGATGCGCAGGAAGCCGCCTACCGAACCGCAGAGAAAGAAGGCGTCATCCAGCTCAATGAACTCGGAGACGCCATCACGGTGCAGCACGTCTTCGAACTTGTGCTGCGACTGAAGCAGATCACAAACTTCGACCCGCTTACCGGTGAAAGCACCAAGCTGGAACGCCTGACGGCCGACATGAACGAAATCGCCGCCTGCGGAGGCAAGGCGATTCTGTTCAGCCAGTGGACGCGGACTCTGGACTGGCTGGCCGAACGACTGCAGCCGTTCGGCCCGCTCATTTATCACGGAGGCGTCCCCACGCGGCAGCGGGAGCCGATTCTGGAACGCTTTCGAAACGATCCGCAGGCCCATCTGCTGCTGATGAGCTACGGGACCGGAGCGGTCGGGCTGAATCTGCAGTTCGCCGGCTATGTGTTCCTGTTCGACCGCTGGTGGAATCCTGCGGTCGAAGATCAGGCCATCAACCGGGCCCACCGCATCGGCCAGAAGAACCCGGTCATCGTGACCCGCTTCATCTGCGCCGGCACCATCGAAGAACGGATCGACCGGGTGCTCAGAGAAAAACGGGAACTGTTCGAAACGATTCTGGGCGATGGTGAGGAAAGCAGCGCGTCGCTCACTCTGAACGCCGACGAAATTTTCGGCCTGTTCGATCTGAAAGCCCGCGGTCAGAACGGCGCCCGCCCCATCGGCCCGTCCCGGGCGGCCTGAACACTCCACTGCCCCGCATCGCGGATTCTTCCCGTTACTCGTACGGGACCCGACCGGCCCGGGCAGCGGCCACACGTTCCAGGTAGCGGCCGTAGTCGTTGGGATACTGCCGGGCCAGCGATTCCAGACCGGTTCGATCGATCCAGCCCTGCCGATACGCGATTTCTTCCGGACAGCAGATTTTCAGTCCCATCCGTTTTTCAATGACCGACACGAACTGCGCTGCATCCAGCAGTGAATCGTGCGTTCCCGTGTCCAGCCAGGCGAACCCCCGGGACAGCAGTTCCACCCGCAGGCACCCGCGCCGCAGATACTCCCGATTCAGATCCGTGATCTCCAGTTCTCCGCGTGCCGACGGCGTCAGCCCCCGGGCAATGTCCACAGCCTGACGGTCGTAAAAATACAGCCCCGGCACGGCGAAACGTGAACGCGGACAGTTCGGTTTTTCTTCCAGCGACACCACCTGACCGTCGTTTCCGACTTCCACGACCCCGTATCGTTCCGGGTCGCGCACTTCATAACCGAAAATCGTCGCACCGGATTCCGCCGAGACAGCACTGTTCAGAAGCTGCTGAAAACCGCGCCCGTAAAAAATGTTGTCGCCCAGAACCAGAGCCACGCTCGTGTCCCCGATGAAGTCGGCTCCCAGAATGAATGCCTGAGCCAGACCTTCCGGACGCGGCTGCACCTGATAGGAAAATGTCATTCCCCACTGAGCACCGTCGCCCAGGAGGCGACGGAATCCGTCCAGATCCTGCGGTGAAGAAATCACCAGCACGTCGCGGATTCCGGCCAGCATGAGCACCGACAGGGGGTAGTAGATCATCGGCTTGTCATACACGGGCATCATCTGTTTGCTGATGCCCCGCGTCAGCGGATACAGACGGGAACCGGAACCGCCGGCCAGAATGATGCCTTTGTGAATGTGTCTCATTCGGTCGCTCCGACTTCCCGATTCTGCTCCGTCTCTCAGCCCGGATGTCCCAGACGTTCCCGGCGATAAGTACCGCTCTGCACACGTTCCACCCAGCGGCGATTGTCCAGATACCACCGCACTGTCGTTTCGATCCCCGCTGCGAAATCGGTCCGCGGTTCCCAGTGCAGGGTGCGGCGGATTTTCGATGCATCGATCGCATAGCGCCGATCGTGTCCCGGACGATCGGCCACGAATTCGATCAGCGATTCGCAGGGGCGGTGCGGCAGGTCCGGACACAGCCGGTCGATGATCTCGCAGATGGTGCGGACGATATCGATGTTCGTGCGTTCGTTGTCGCCGCCGATGTTGTAGCACTCCCCCGCGACTCCGCGCCGCAGCACCGTTTCGATCGCTTCACAGTGGTCTTCCACATACAGCCAGTCCCGTACATTGAGACCGTCGCCGTACACCGGAAGCGGCCGACCTTCCAGAGCATTCAGGATCATCAGCGGGATGAGTTTTTCGGGAAACTGGTACGGGCCGTAATTGTTGGAACAGTTCGTCAGCAGAACCGGCAGCCCCCAGGTATGATGCCAGGCCCGTACGAAATGATCGGATGCCGCCTTGGAAGCCGCATAGGGACTGCGGGGTGCATACGGGGTCGTTTCCGTGAACCGGCCGGTTTCCCCCAGCGATCCGTACACTTCATCGGTGGACACGTGCAGAAACCGGAAAGCAGCCGCTTCTTCCCCGGACAGCCCGCTCCAGTACCGCCGCACTTCTTCCAGCAGGCGGCACGTTCCTGCCACATTCGTTTCCACAAAGACCATGGGGCCGTCGATGGACCGATCCACGTGCGATTCGGCGGCGAAATTCACAATCCACTGAGGCCGCGTTTCTGCCAGCAGGTCCCGCACCAGCCGGACATCGCCGATGTCCCCCACGACCAGACGATGCCGATCGCTCCGGGGCAGCGAATCCGGATTTCCGGCATATGTCAGCCGGTCCAGCGTCACCACACGCACGTCCTTTTGCGCATCCAGACGCCGCACGAAACAACTGCCGATGAATCCGGCTCCTCCTGTCACCAGAATCGTTTTCATGCAGGAATCCAGTTCTTCATGGCCCGCTCCAGCGCCTGTTCAACAGGGCTGAGCGGCAGCCCCGCGCGCACTGCCCTGCTGCTGTCCAGTACGCAGTTCGATCGCGGAGCCCTGGCGGCAACCCGCAGAAATTCGTCTTCGCTTTCGAAAAAACGAAATTCCCGATCCGCCAGTCCGCAGGCCCGCATCATGTCCACCACCTGACGCGTCGTCACGGAACCGGGGTTGGTGAGGTTCCAGATGCCGAAATCGCACTCCCTGCGGACGCAGGCCACGCAGGAGTCCGCGAATTCATCGAGCTGCGACAGACTGTTTTCCGCATCCAGAAGCCGTTCATAACGCAGCAGCTTGCTGATGTAGTTCCGGGGACCATCGATGTGCGTGAACGGAATGCGCAGTCTCCAGATCCAGCACTGCTCCGCCCCCTGCAGCAGTTCTTCTCCCAGCGCCTTGCATCCGGAATAAAAACTGCAGTTGTTCCGGCGAAAGCAGAAGTTGGGAGGATCCTGTTCTGTGAATCCGCGTCCTTCCGGATGCCGGCCTGTGAAAATGCAGCCCGACGACACGTGTCCCCATGGAATCTTCAGATCTTCGCAGACGGCGCGAATCGTGCCGGGCAGAACCGCATTGCCGGCCAGACATTCGGTCCGATGCACTTCACAGGCGTCGACGTTCGGCCGGCCCGTGAATCCCGCTGCGTTGATGAGCCGGTCCGGACGCACCGACCGCAGAAATTCCGCCAGAACGGTCTGCTGAGTGTAATCGACGTCCGACCGCGACACAGAACGATACGGCACCCCGGCACGTTCCAGCGCCCTCTGCAGTGCCTGGCCCACATAACCGCTTCCACCCAGCAGAATCCACATGGTTCATCCCGCATCCCGGATCCGGACAAAAGATCTCATCGACACCCGACCGGCCGGCCGGTGAGTTCCCTGGTTCATCGGGAGCCCTGTGCGGCAGACCCGCGGGCCGCCGCCTGTCCGGAATGATTCAATCCGTACAGACAGGCCCCGTGAAATGCGGAAAAGCGGGCAAAACCGCTTGTTCCGCCTCCGATCAGATCGCAGACTCAGACGCATGAATCCGGTCCCTCGATCCGGAATGTGACTGCTTCGCAGGATCCCGCTGACATGCCGATTCTGGCACATGAACCCGATATCTTCCCCGCGGATCTTCTCGACCAGGACTCCACCCCGCCCGGCGTCGGCTGGTACGTCATGCAGACACTCAGCCGTCGCGAAAAACAACTCATGCGGCGGCTGCGCCGTCTGCAGATCGCCCATTACGGTCCTCTGACCGAATCCCGCCGCCGATCCCCCGCCGGCCGGATCCGTACCAGCTACCTGCCCCTGTTCCGTGGTTACGTGTTTCTTCGCGGCACCGAAGAACAGCGCTGGCAGGCCGTGTCCACCGGCTGTGTGTCGAACTGCATGATCGTATCCGACACAGCGCAGCTTGTGCACGACCTGAAACGGGTGCAGCTTCTGAATCAGTCCGGATCCGATATCCGCTGCGAACCCGGACTGCTGGTCGGCCGACGGGCCATTGTCGTGTCCGGTCCCATGACGGGTGTCGAAGGCATCATCACCAGACAGCATTCCCAGCACCGTCTGACCGTGATGGTCACCTTCATGCAGCAGGGAGCGTCCGTGACGATCGACGAAGCCGACATCGAACTGCTCGACTGATCACGCACCCCTGTCCGCCGTCAGCCGGTCCGCCCGCCGCCGCACGGCAGCAGCGGCCGATCGTCCGTCCGCCGGCTCAGCAGGTTTTCCGCATTCGCCGCATCAGGTGGCCGCCAGCAGTTCGCGAACGATGCGGCCGGCCGCCTGGCCGTCCCACAGATCCGGACAGCGGCCGCGTTTGTAGGTTCCGTCCAGAACGGACTGCAGGTGACTGCGGAGCTGTTCTGCATCTGTCCCCACCAGGGTGCTGGTGCCTTCTGTGACAGTCACCGGACGTTCTGTGTTTTCCCGCATCGTCAGACAGGGAATCTCCAGAGCGGTCGATTCCTCCTGCAGTCCTCCGGAATCGGTCACAATGACTTTCGACTGCGACGTGAGAGCCAGAAAGTCCAGATATCCCAGCGGTTCCAGCAGCACAACACCGGCAGCGTCTTCCAGTTCGGCCAGCAGACCGAATGTTTTCAGGCGTTCCCGGGTGCGGGGGTGGACCGGAAACACGATCGGCACCGATCGGGCCACATCGATCAGAACCTCCGTGAGTGCCCGCAGCACGGCCGGATCGTCCACATTCGACGGACGATGCAGAGTGACCACGGCATAGCATCCGGATTCCAGCCGCAGATCCGCCAGAATGGAACGTTCGGCCGCCCGGCGCACATGCCGCCTCAGCGTGTCGATCATCACGTTGCCCACCAGGCGGATGCGGTCATCGGGATGTCCTTCGCGCCGCAGATTGTCGACTCCCGATTCTTCCGATACCAGCAGCAGGTCCGACAGGGTGTCGGTGACCAGCCGATTGGCTTCTTCCGGCATCCGGCGGTCGAAACTGCGCAGTCCGGCTTCCACATGGGCCACGGGAATCTGCAGTTTCACGGCCGCCAGAGCCGCCGCCACGGTGGAATTCACGTCTCCCACGACAACGACCCGATCGAACGGTTCCTGCCGTTCGCGGGCAGCAAGGAACGTTTTTTCCAGTTCGATGATCAGCCGCCCCGTCTGTTCTCCGTGAGTGCCGGACCCGACCCCCAGCGACACATGGGGACGGGGAATATCCAGCTCATCGAAAAACACGTCCGACAGGTTGCGATCGTAGTGCTGGCCCGTGTGAATGAGCACCGGCTGCCCATCGGTGTGTTCTGCAAACGCATGCAGAATCGGAGCCATTTTCATGAAGTTGGGGCGGGCCCCGACAATACAGGCGAATCGTTTCATGAGGTTTCAGCGGCCCATCTGCCGAATCACAGTTTCCAGAAACATCTCAGCGTGCGTGTCCCGATCGAAATGCTGAGCCACCCAGGCGCGTCCCCGCTGCCCCATGGCCGCGGCTGATTCCCGATCGTCGGCCAGAGACCGCACGGCTGCGGCCAGAGCCGCGTCGTCTCCAGGCGGAAAACAGATGCCGCCGTCGCATGCTTCCACCACATCCTGGATGACACCACCGATCCCCAGAATCACGGGGCGGCCGGCTGCCATGTAGTCGAAAACCTTGTTGGGATACACCGTGCGAAACATGGGAATGTCCATCAGGGTGGCCAGACAGGCATCGGACGCGGCCAGCACATCCTTCATCTCTGCTTTGGGAACCACGCCCGCCCAGTGCACATTCGACAGTCCCTTTTCCTGAACCATCTGCAGAGATTTTTCGCGGTCCTTGCCGTCGCCGACCAGAATGAACCGCAGGCGGTCGTCGTCCCGCAGCCGTTCGGCCGCCCGAATGATGACCGGAATGTCGTTGGCCGGCCCCATCGCTCCGGCATACGTCACGGTGAACCGATCCCCGACCCCCCAGTCCGCACGCCGGGATGCGCCTCGTGCGTCCGGATCGAACATGTTCACGTCGACGCCGTTGGGAACCAGCGTGATCTTCGAACGGGCGATTCCCCGCTGCTGAGTCAGGTAATCGATGAATGCGGGAGAATTCACGATGATGTGTTTCGCCCGGGCATAAAGAAAACATTCCAGCCGCCGGCCCAGCCAGATGAACAGCGGGTTCTTCAGCACCCCCATTTCGATCGCGAAATCCGGCCACAGATCGCGGACTTCCAGAACGAAGGGCTTCCATCTCAGCAGCGCCACGCACCACGCCGCCAGAGCCTGAAAAAGAGGCGGCGTGGTTCCGATGACCACATCCACCCGGCCGGCCCGCAGTCCTGTCCATACGGACGACAGCATGAAACTCAAAAAGGCCATCACTCGCCGGAAGAAGCTGCGATGGATGTTCTTCAGCATCGCGGCATAGCGAATCGTCATTCCGTCGGAATCCCGGACAGCCGGTCCGGTCTGCGACCGGCCGTCCAGATATCCGACACGGGCAGCAACCACTGTCACGGCGTAGCCCCGGGCCACCGCCCGCTGCAGCAGCTCAAAATGGCGCGTCCCGCCGCCTTCCTGAGCCGTGCGAAACGCCTGATGAATCAGAAGAATGTGTTTTCTGCGCGCCATGTCAGTCGGGAATCCGGTATTCCTTCCCATCTACGGTCACCACCCAGCCGTCTTCGATGTCCGCCACAGAAACTTCCCGGTCACAGAACACCGTCAGGAACGCCGGATGCGTCCCCCGAACCTGAAACACCCCATCGTGACAGGGTTCCAGACGGCCGTAACGCGGAGCGTACCAGCCGCGTACCGAATTCGAATCCCCGCGTTGCCAGTCCGCACCACACAGTTCGGCGCCGCGAACCTGCAGGAGCATCGTGAATGTTCCGTGCGGCATGTCCAGTGTCCGCCGGCAGCCGTTTTCCAGAACCTGTCCGCACCAGTCCGCCAGATGCCAGCGCAGTTCACTGCAGCAGCCGCCGCGAACCCGCAGACGGTCCGCCACACAGCAGACGCCATCAGCAGGCAGACAGACCGTTCGCCGCCACTGCTGAATCGGACCGATCGACCCGACATACGCTGCCGTCACGTGATCATCCGATGTCGCCACCAGTTCCGCCCGTGGCCAGGGCAGAAAAAGAAATCGGCCGACCTGCTGCGCCTGAGCCGCACCGGGAGCCCCCGCCACATTGTGGGCCGCATCCCGTGCCAGCGGAATGCCGTTCCAGATCCCGGACGCGTGGTAGCGATAGGTTCCCGGATCCAGAGCGACCGGATTCCCCCGCCATCGGATGTCGACGTGCAGTGTGTCCAGATGAGCCGTCCGATGAACCGGCCGCGGCACCCTCAGACAGACCATGATCGATTCGCGGCGCAAAACTGCCATGCCGCCCTGTGGACGAACGCTCAGCCCGCTCTCAGACGGCGGCACCGCGGTCCCCCCGGATCCGGCGACCCGTGTGGCTGCCGTGGCATCCGCAGCTCCCAGCCAGAATGTGCCTTCGTCCCAGGGACCGGCCGGAAGACGCCAGTCGGCATCGGAAACGGCCAGAGCATCCTGGAGAGCCGGACGGAAATCGTCATACCCCCCTTCCGCCCAGGGGAGGATGTGAGCTCCGTCATCATGTCCGTAACGCGGCACCTGCCCCGTGGACCGATCCATGATGTCCCAGAGAAACCCGGCCGCCCGCTGCAGCGTCTGCCGGAGTGCCGCCAGATCCTTCCGACGGTGTGCCGCCACGGCTGCGGCAAATGTCACCGCCTGCATCATCACACGATGATAGTTGGCCGAATGCTGTGCAAAACCGCCATCGTCGTAGACCAGCTCAGCAAGCTGCTGTTCCAGCAGCCGCCGGCCCCGGCGAACCCAGTTTTCGGACTGAGGATGTTCTGTCAGCGTCAGACCGATCACCAGCAGCCCGGCTGCTTCGCTGATGCCGTGATTGTTTTTTTGAGACAGGGCGTAGGAAATGTCGCCGGAAATCCGTTCCGCACCGGCCGCCAGCAGACTCCACAGCAAAGCCATCCGTTTGTCCGTACTCGCTTCGCTGCGGCCGAAGGCCGTCCAGCCGACCAGCAGCAGCATCGTCCGGATGGCTGTTTCCTGTCCGCACACATACTGAACTCCGCAGTTCGGCGGATTCTGTTCGGCGAAATCTTCCACGGCCTTCCAGAACAGGTCCGGAGCATCGTCGGCAGCACCGCGGCACCAGGCCCGGGCCAGCAGCAGGACGAATCCGAACCGTCCGCATTCCCAGAAATTCTTGATGTCTTCGGAACCGAAAATCGGAATGCGGGAAAAATGCACCCGCGGCATCTCTCCCGGTCCGACAGGACTGCAATGCCACCGCGGCGGCCAGCCCGTCTCCGCCACGGACGAAGAAAAACAGGACAGTCGTCCCTGTCGGAGTTCCTGCACGGCCCGGCTCAGTTCCTGCGTCACCCGCTTCGGTTCGTCCGCAGTCCAGGATCTGAGCCCCGGCCAGTCGACATTCAGCGGCGGGCGATTCCGCATGGCGGCCGCAATGACGTCTTCGGAAAGGCCGCAGACATGCTGCGGATGAAAGTCCTTCCAGGTCCGAATCGGCAGACGCCGTTCCGACAGCCGCAGACGGTTTTCCAGACCGCGGCGCACCCGATAAGCCACCCAGCCGGGCCCCATCCGTGTCAGAATCTGCCAGCCCGTTCGCCAGCTCTGCTTCATCATCCGTCCGAATCATCCAGCTTCAGCCGTTCTGCCAGGAACCGGCTGTGCGGACGGGGCAGATCGGAAAACCATCGGCGATACCCCGTCCATCCGGGAACGATCACAGCAATGGCCGTCGCCAGAAGGATTTTCAGATCCGTCCACAGTCCGGCGTGATCCGCGTACCACAGTTCCAGGGCCCCCTTGTAGGGCATGATCTCATCCCGGTATGTCTCCCGCAGATCACGTCCTTCGCGTTTCGCCTGGGTCACGATGGATTCTTCGTCACGGAATACGATCGACCCGATCCCCGTCAGCCCCGGCTGCACTTTCACGATCTGCTTTTTCACGTCGTCTGCGTACGCTTCGAAACTCATCGGCATCAGCGGGCGCCATCCGACCAGTGACATGTCGCCGCGAAACACATTGATGAACTGCGGCAGTTCGTTGATCTTCGTTTTTCGAAGGAATCGTCCGACTGGCAGCACACGCGGGTCGTTCTTCACCGTGATGTCCTTCGACCCCATCTGCGGGCTGTCGCGCAGCATGGTGGCGAACTTGAAAACCCGGAAGATCCGGCCGTCCCGCCCGACCCGTTCCTGCAGGTACCACACTTCGCCTTCGCCCGTGCAGCGCAGCACGACCATGATGACCAGAAACGGCGCTGCCAGAATCAGCAGCACGATCCCGGAAACCACAATGTCCAGCATTCGTTTCAGCATGATCGCATTCCGCCGGGCGCTTCTTTTCGATGCCGCACAGCAGGCAGTCGCCGGCACGTACCGGCACCGCATCGCACCGCAGTCGCCGCCGGACGAACAGACCAGGTCCGGGTCGCGTCACATGCGGTCATCGAGAAACCGGCCGGTTTCCCGATGACCGAAATCCGGCAGCACTTCATGAAACAGTGCAACCAGATCTTCACGTGTCCAGTCCGATGATCGGAACTGCCGGATCCGCTCGTCGAACCGGTCCAGCAGCGTACGGTCCTGCAGCGTGTCATTCTGCACCACGCCGATGTCCGCGAATCGGTCCCAGTCGACCTTTTCGCGATCTGTGAAGAACTCTTCGAAATCCTTTTCTCCGGTCGTGTCGGATTCGAAAAAGTAACACGGCCACTGATTTTTCGCGGCCAGCTCCTGGACTCGGTCACGGGCTTCCGATTCCGAAGCACAGGGAACCGCCTGCAGCCCCTGCGATTCCAGGAAACGGACGCACATGTCGGAAAACGTGATCAGATGCAGCCGGTCACTCAGTCGAGGAAAAAAGATCTCGCCGTTGCCGCCCAGCAGCATGGAAAACAGACACAGCACGGCCCCTTCCGCATCCGTCACGAAATAACGCCGCACATCGCTCGGCGCCGCCAGCGGCTGTCGCTGATCCAGACGCCGCCGCCACGAATGCGGCAGAGATCCGTCGGAAAACGCCACGTTGGCGAACCGCGCCGTGGAAACCGGCGGATCACCGCCTTCAGCCGCCAGAAACATCTCCATGATGCGTTTGGAACCGCCCATCATGTTGACCGGGTTGGCCGCCTTGTCGGTCGACACACAGAAGTACTTGCAGGCTCCGGCCTTTCCGGCCCACTGCAGTGTGCGGCGGGTGGCCCCGATATTCACATCGATCAGCCGCATGAGTGTGAACGGGTCTTTTTCGCTGCGCACGTGTTTCAGCGCCGAAAAATTGAGCACGTAATCGTACCCGCCCGTACGGTGCATCTGTGCCCGCATGAAGGCATCGAATTCGACTCCCAGCACATCGAAACAGAACGTCGCGAATTCGCCGTCGATGTACCCCTGAGACGCACGGATTCCCCGGACGAGTTCCGCCAGATTGTTCTCTGAAATGTCGATGACATGCAGCACCCGCGGGTCCCGCGCGAACAGTTCCCGCACCACGGCCGCTCCGATGGATCCGGCTCCGCCGATCACCAGAAAGCGGCTGCTGTTCACCGTTCCATCCAGACGATCTCCGTGCGTCTTCAGGTCCTGCTCGAACAGAGGCTCTGTCCTGCCGATCAGCGACAGCAGTCTCGTGGTTTCCATCAGATCCTCCCCGTGGTCGTTTTCTTTCGGCCGCACCCTTTCAGCGGGCCGTTCAGCCCCGTGTCAAAGGACGGGCCGGAACGCCCGCCACCGTTTCTTCGTCACCCACACTGTTCACCACCACGGCGCCGGCGGCAATCAGGCATTCCCGACCGATGCGAACTCCCTGGATCACGGATGCCCCGGTTCCCACGTGCGTTCCTTCCCGAATCTCCACATCACCGGACAGCGTCGCTCCAGGAGCCGCGTGGACCCAGGATCCCAGCCGGCAGTCGTGATCCACGCGCGCTCCGGTGTTGATGATGGAAAAATCACCAATCACCGAACCGGGCTGGACGACCGCCCCGGCATGAATCTGCACGCCCTGCCCCAGCGACGCCGATTCGGCCACCCAGGCGGCTGCATGAATGAGCGGCGGAAACACGTATCCGGCAGCCATCAGCCGATTCACGATGGCACGTCGCACGTGTCCGCTTCCGATCGGTCCTGTGGAACCCACGCCCAGCGCCAGACGGATCTCCCGGGGCGAAAACTCCTCCAGCAGCTCCTCATCCGAACACACCGGACAGCCGTCCAGTCCGTCCGGAAACCGTTCCGGTCGGCGATCGGTCAGCCGCACCACGTCGATGCCGGCACTGCGTGCCGTGTGCAGAACGACGCGCCCGTGGCCTCCGGCTCCGATCACCGCCAGTCGAAGAACATCATCGAACGTCATGAAGATCTCACAGCCCCCGTGCGGAATACATCGCTCCGGGCAGACCGAAACCGATGTCGGCCGGAACACAGCGTCATACGGATTCCGTTTTCCAGTCCGGAGCCAGGTGAGCGGAACTGGGAATGTTGATGATTCGCCGGCACAGATCCTCTGTCACCTCCAGATCCGCCCGCGGACAGTCGGCATACATCGGCAGCCGATGCATGGGATGCCACAAAGGGCGGGCCTGAATGCCGGATTCGTTGAGTCTTCTCAGCAGCTCATCCCGCTGATCCGCGGCCGATTCGCTCAGCAGAATCGCATTCAGCCAGTAATTGCTGCGGCATTCCGGAGGTTCTGTCAGAAATGTCACCCCGTCGCAGTCTGCAAACAGCAGACGGTATCGGTCTGCCAGAGCCCGCTTGGCACTCAGCAGACGCGGCAGCAGTTCGAGCTGAGCGCATCCCAGAGCCGCATTGATGTTGGGCATCCGGTAGTTCCATGCGACCTGATCGTGGATGAACTCCCATGGATGCGGCACCTTTCCGGTCGACGTCAGATGACGTGCCCGATCGGCCAGGTCGTCATCATTCGTCAGAAGAGCGCCGCCGCCGCCTGTGGAAATGATCTTGTTGCCGTTGAAACTCACTGCCGCCATTCGGCCCCGGCATCCGGTGTGCTCGTCTTTGTACCAGGATCCCAGCGATTCCGCCGCATCTTCCACAAGAACAAGATGATGACGCCGGCACACGTCCTCCAGAGCATCCAGGTCGGCCGGATGACCCAGACAGTGCATGACACACAGAACCCGTACCGGTCGGCCGGTCTGCCGGCTGACCGGCCCTGCGGGCGTGTGTTTCAGGATGCCGGACAGATGGTCATCCAGACGATCCGCGTCGACTCCCAGCCGCCGCGGCTCCACATCCACCAGATGGGGAATGCCGCCGCAGTGACGAACGGCATTCGCCGTGGCCACGAACGTCAGCGACGGAATCAGCACTTCGTCTCCCGGACACACTCCACACAGCGTCAAAGCGACCTGCAGGGCGGCTGTGCCGTTCACAGTGGCCACGACCCGGCGCGCTCCGGTGACTGTTGCCAGATCGTTTTCGAACTGAGTCACATAGCTGCCGGCCGACGAAATCCATCCGGTGTCCAGACAGTCTTTGACCAGGGTCCACGCAGACGACGGAATCGACGGCGCGTGCAGCAGCACCGGCCGCGGCGTGTCCCTGAAAAAGCCCGACAGCCGACGCAGAACGTCTTCCACAAGCCGGTTTTCCGTCACGAGACCGCACCGTTCGATGACGTGGTCAGATCCACGGGAACCCCTTCGCGCAGTGACCGTACGGCCGCAATCGCCGCCGCACTGACCGCCCGCATCTCATCCCAGGAAATCGGCGACGGACGGCCGTCGGCGACGGCCCGTGCCAGTGCCCGCACTTCTTCCTGATGGCCTTTGTCCTGGGTCATCGTCTCTGTTTTCAGCCGGCCTCCCTGCGACAGTTCCACACGGCGAAAATCGTCGATGACCGCCACCCGTCCGCCGCCAAACACCTCCACACGTTCCTTCGAATATCCTTTGTCCCCCCCGGACGTGTATCCCACACAGCTCACACTTCCATTCGCGTGCCGCAGCGTGATGAAACACTGGTCATCGGACACGCGCCCGGGGTCGGTCATCGCGACGGATTCCGCGAACACACGAATCGGAAGCGATCCGGTCAGCCAGGTTGCCAGGTCGATCGCATGGCAGGCTTCGCCGATGATCCGCCCGCCGCCGATATGTTCGTCCTGAGTCCAGTGGTCGGCCGGCAGCGGTCCCGCATTGAAGCGATAGAAAACCGTCAGCGGATCCGAAACGTCCCGAAAGAAATCCCGCACGCGGCCGGCAGCCGGAGCGAAGCGGCGATTGAATCCCGTCATGATGAGTGGACAGGTGTCGCCAGCCTGCATCACGGCCGCATCGATCTGCAACAGTTCTTCGGCTGTCAGACACAGCGGCTTTTCGACGAAAATGTTCTTCCCCGCCGCAATCGCCCGCAGCACATGAGACGCATGGTGGTCGTGACGGGTCAGAGAAAACACCGTATTGATCGACTCGTCCGAAAAAATGTCGTCCTCATCCGTTGTCGACCGTTCGAACCCCGAAACGGTTCCTTCGTGCGTCCCGGTGAGTCCCCGGGCTGTGCAGATGGACACCGGCCGAAATGTATCGCAGTTCCTGATGGCCGGCAGCATCACCATCCGGGCGAAATTTCCGGCTCCCAGAACCCCGATGCGGATGCCGCCGTCTTCAGCCGGCCGGGGATGCAGCGTCACCGTCCGCACCGGCTGGTCCATGGCCGTGCTGCGCACCTGCGGATACTGCAGAACCACTCCCAGAAACGGTTCCTGCCCGGAATGAATCAGTTCGTAGGCCTCAGGCGCCTGGTCGATCGGAAAGCGATGAGAAATCAGAGGGGCCACATCGATTCGGCCGGAACCGATCAGATCCAGAACAGCCTGAATGTTGCGCTGCTCCGTCCACCGCACCCAGGCGGCCGGATAGTCGTGCCCCTGTTCTTCGTACGACGGATCGTATCGCCCCGGACCGTACGAACACGACACCACGAACTCCGCTTCCTTGAAGTAGAACGGACGGCGGTCGATTTCCAGCCCGACCACTCCCACCAGAACGACTCGTCCCTTCTGCCGGACCGCGGCCGCCGCGGTGTCCATCGGTTCGTTCGACGACGTGCTGGCCGTGATGACAACCGCGTCGGCGCCCAGTCCGCCGGTCCGCTGCTCGACCGCTGCACCGCTGATCCCGGGTGAGGCCGTTTCCGCTCCCATGCGACAGGCCAGTTCACAGCGGGACGCATCCGGATCGGTTCCGATCACCCGCAGTCCTGCCGCGGCAGCCAGGGCCACCGTGAGCTGTCCGACCAGTCCCAGACCAATGACGAACACTGTTTCCCCGAGCTGGCAGTGCGTCAGCCGCAGCCCCTGCATGGCGATGCTGCCCAGCACGGCGAAACACGCGTGATCGAAGGACACGCCGTCCGGCACCCGGGCACACAGATTCACGGGAACCGAAACCACTTCCGCATGCGGACCGTTGGATGCCACACGGTCCCCCGGTTTGAAATGCTGCACACCCCGTCCACAGGCCACCACCACGCCCGCGGAGCTGTAGCCCATGGTCATCGGTTCGTCCAGTTTTCTGCGGACCTGACGAATCGTGTTCATCAGGCCTTCACTGCGCACCTTTTCCAGAACCCGCCGCACCTGATCCGGACGTTCCCGGGCTTTGCCCAGCAGGGATTTCTTCGCCAGATCCAGGACCATTTTTTCCGTCCCGGCCGAAACCAGTGACGCCTGGCTGGCAATCAGCACTTCCCCGTCACCGGCCGTCGGTGCCGGTACCGTTCCCACCGTCAGTCGACCGTTTCGAATGTTCTGAATGACCTGTTTCACGTGTCTGTGTCAGCCGTTTCTTTCGGGGCTGTCGTCTCTGATGACCGCTCAGCACCGCTCAGCGGCGCTGCCACGGCATCGCCGGAATGCGGGCTGTCTGTTCCTGCTGAGCCGACTTCCAGGTTCAGGGCATTGGCCACCCGCCGCCAGGCCGATGAAATGTCGTGCCGCCGGCGGGCACGCACCCGGTTGTTTTCCGCCATCTGACGCCGTCGTTCAGGAGATTCCACAAGCGTCTTCAGCCCCTCACACAGCGATTCCACAGAAGCCGGTTCCACAAGAATTCCGTTTTCCCCGTGCTTCACGATTTCCGGAATGCTGGTGACACGAGTCGACACGACCGGAAGGCCGCAGGCCATCGCCTGAATGATGGCATTCGGCATGCCTTCTGCCAGAGACGGAAGGACCAGAAGGTCGGATTCCGCCATCAGGGAGCGGACGGCATCGTTTTCCACCCAGCCGCGGAAATCAACACAATGGGAAATGTTCAGTTCACGGGCCCGCTGTTTCAGTTCTTCCAGAAGTCCACCGCCTCCGCACAGAGTCAGCCGGACATCTGGATGCGTGCGCAGCAGTCGGGCGACGGCCGGAATCAGAAACTGCACCCCCTTGATGTCGCGCATCCAGCCGACGTACAGAATCCGCACCGGATCGCCATCCTGCCGCCCGTCGGCTTCGGACCGGCGGCCGCACACCGCATCGTACCGGCTCGTGTCGATCCAGTTGGGAATGACCACGATCCGTCGACGATCGACATCGAACAAACGGACGATTTCGTCGGCGGCCCGCTGACTCTGACAGATGATTCGATCGCAGCGGCGACAGACGGAACGCACGAAGCGCACGTACGGTCCGACGGCCCGGCCCGGCAGCAGCGGAAACGACCGGAAACTCACCACGGTGTGCTTTCTGAGACCCGACGCGGCTGCCAGAACGAGCCCCTTTTCCAGAATGCTCAGCCAGGAAAAATTCGTGAACACCAGAACAGTCTGCACGCGGGAAAACAGCAGATGCCAGACACACTGCAGCAGACGCCAGGCCGCATCGAAGATGCGCACCGGAAGCGGCGGAGGAGGCAGTGAGCGCTGTGTCGAATCGACGATCTTCCATTCGACCAGATCCGACAGCGGACTGGCCACCAGCGACCGGCAGGCGTACACCTGCCCGCCTTCCGTTCCATCCTTCCCAACGGAAAACCCGCCGACGAACAGAGCGCGCCGCACGCCCGATGACGAACGCATCAAAGCGTCACTCCAAAATGATCCGCCCAGGCCGCCAGCTGCAGCAGCGCCCAGACCTGATGCGTCGCCCGGAACACGGACACATCGGCCGCATCCCGGCGTCGGGTGAGTCCGCGCTGAACGATTCGGTGCAGATACCGCCGGCTGAACAGCCGACACGTCAGCGACGTGTCGCTCAGAACAAGATCATGGCACATGCGGCGATACGCTTCGTTCTGATAGTCGTGCAGCGGTATCGAAAATCCCCATTTCGGATGAGAAAACACTTCGTCGGGAAGCCACGGGCGGGCCGCTTCCCGCAGGATGAATTTCGTGATGCCGTCGCGAATGAGCAGACGGTCGGGCATGCGGGCCGCCACCTCGCTGACCGCGACATCCAGCATCGGCGCCCGCACTTCCAGAGACGTCGCCATGCTCATCCGGTCCACCTTTACCAGCATGTCTTCCGACAGATGAAATCCGACACGCAGGGCCATGAGCTGCCGCAGCCGCGTGGGAAACCCGGCCGGATCCCGATACGGGCCGAACGGATCGTCCGCCTGTCCAGAACCATTCCCCTGCGGATGCTGCAGCAGCTTCCGCAGTTCGAATCGATCGAACAGCGGCGCCATTCCCAGAAAACGATCCCCGTAAGGCCGACTCGCCAGATCGGCTGCCTGGACGACCTGACGCAGCCGCGATGCGTGTTTCAGTCCCGGCAGCCGTCCGGCCAGGCGGCCCAGACGACCGATTCCGCGGAACACCGCTCGCGGTGCCCAGGATGCCAGTTCATCGACTTTCAGGCAGTCCCGGAAATACGTGTATCCTGCAAACATCTCATCGCCGCCGTCTCCGGAAAGACACACCGTGACAGCATCACGGATCTGCCGACTGATGTAGTACGTGGGAATCGCCGAGGAATCGGCAAACGGCTGCCCGGCGTGCCGAATCACCCGCAGCAGATCTTCCTCATCGAAACCGCGGCTGGGAATGACGAACTCATGATGGTCGGTCCCCAGATGCTCAGCCACTTTACGGGCGATGGGGCTTTCGTCGTAGGCGGCGTTTTCGAAACGGGCCGTGAACGTGGGAATTTTCTTCGTCGATTCTCTCTGCAGCGCTGCCACCACCGTGCTGGAATCGATTCCCCCGGAAAGAAACGCACCGACCGGAACATCGCTGATTCGCTGACGACGGACGGCGGCGCATAATGCCGTCCGCACCATGTCGGCCGCAGAACGCTCATCCAGACTGTCATCCGGACAGGCCCGGTAATGGAAATACGGTCGGATGTCCGCCTGGCCCTCCGACCACCGCAGAGAGTGGCCCGGAGGCAGCTGATGGACATCGCGAAACATGGTCAGCGGACACGGAACCAGACGCTGCTGCAGATAGTGCGGCAGTGCTTCCGCACACAGGGCCCGCGGAACAGCCGGACATTCCAGCAGACTGGCCAGCTCACTGGAAAACGCCAGATGACCGGCGTCCTGCCAGTAGAACAGCGGTTTCTCACCAAACCGATCCCGGGCCAGAAACAGGGATCGGTCCCGCGTGTCGACAACGCAGAAGACGAACATTCCCTGCAGATACCTGGGAGTCTGTTCCCCATGTTCTTCGAACAGATGCAGAACGACTTCCGTGTCCGACCGGGTCCGAAACCGGTGTCCTCGGCCGATCAGTTCCTCCCGCAGCTCCCGGTAGTTGTAGATCTCCCCGTTCATCACGATCAGTCGTGATGCGTCTTCGTTGAAAATGGGCTGATGTCCGCCGGCCAGGTCGATGATCGACAGACGTCGCATGGCCACACTGACTTCACCGCTGTCCCACTGACCGGAATCATCCGGACCGCGGTGAACCAAAGCCGCATTCATCTGCCGCACAATGCCTTCCACATCGAAGGCTTCCGGCGACAGAACCGCTCCACAGATGCCGCACATGCTACCCGGCAGATCCGTTTCTTTTTCGGCCGGCCGTTCGGCACCCGTTCGTCCCGAACATCCTGCCGGAGGCCACTGGGCTGTTCCGAATCATCCGACTGCGGGATTCCAGACAGGACGAACGGGAACCTGCTGACGTCGGCGCACCATGGTCTGAGCCAGCAGGCTGAATCGAAGCTGCTGAATGGAAAACCCGAACATCAGCCAGAAATGCGGCGTCGTCATGACTTCGCCGGAAAGTCCCATCACAAAGGTGGCCCACAGGAACCCCTGAATCCACACACGGAACCAGGGACTGCGACCGGCGTCGCGAAACAGCCGCCAGAACGACACCACCACAAGGATCGTCGCCGGAAGCCCCCATTCCGTCAAAAGACTGATATAAGCGTTGTGCAGCCCCAGTCCCTTTCCCTTCCGCAGCCGGGCCATGCGGGGAAAATGCTTCTGAAAATAGCCCTTGCGAAACTGATCCAGGCCGATTCCCACGAATCCCCGTTCGTAACCGGTTTCCAGCCCCGCCAGCGCCACAGCCAGCCGTCCTGTCCCGCCGCGTTCGATTTCCGATGCCGTGTAACGCCGCAGCAGCGACTGATTCGTTTTCTCGAACCGTTCCAGGCCGGATTCGGTCATCATTCCCGCCACACCGGCGACCGCTGCGAGAAAAATGAGGGCTCCGAGCAGCCGCGGGTTCTTCACGATCTGCGTTCCGCCGGACAGCAGGGCCGCCGCCGCCGATCCACGGGACCCGGAAAGAAACACAAAGACGAAACTGAACCCCACCAGCAGCAGACGCAGAATTCCCGGAAACCGCAGCCGAGGGTTCAGCAGAAAAATGATGCAGATGCAGGCCGCGTACCCGAAATAGTTCGGATTGTGGAACAGACCGGAAAACCGCCCGCCGAACCGGCCGGCTTCCGATGTGAGTCCCAGCAGGCAGGAAAGCCAGAAACCGGCGATGTATGCATAACAGCCGGTCGCCAGCGAACGCAGGCTGGAGACCGTGCAGGTGCAGACGAGCAGCGCGCCGGCCGTCGCGGCATACGGCAGAAATTCCACCAGCCCGCCGACGCCTCCCCACAGAAATGTCATCAGCAAAGCATAGCTGTAAGCGGCCATCAGCGGCAGAAGCCAGCGGCGAATGACGGACCACTGAACGAACAGATGAGGAATGCCCAGAACGCCCAGCGCCAAAGCGGCCATGCGGTACGGTTTGAAAACCGTGTCGATTCCCCACAGTTCCAGAATGTCCTGCAGATTCACCGAAAACATCACGAACCAGAAGCACCAGTCCCGGGGAAAGGTGCGCACTGTACTGCGACCGGAACCGGGAACCGATTGCGGCGCCCCCTGCTGAGACGATGCGGCAGCCGGTACACCACTCACAGCGGTCTGGTCCTTTCGGACGGAAGCTGCACAGACCGGATCCCTGCGGTGCGCATGGCCGTCATCTGTCTTCCGTGATCCCCCGCCCGGTCTCTACTCATCCGACCGGCCCGGCTGCGAGGTGGTCATTCCCAGCGCTTCTCTCATGCCGCGAATCACCCGCGGACCATGAAACAGCTCGGCCGTCTTTCTGGCACGGTCGATCAGTTCCTGAGCATAATTCGCGTCGGTGACGATGCGTTCCAGTCCGGCACGAACCGCTTCTTCAGACGGTTCATCCACCAGACAGGCACAGCCGTGCTGCCGGGCGAAATCGGACAGAAAGGCATCCGGAGGCGAATGCATCAGAATCGGACGGCCCGAAAGCAGCATGGGAATCGTTCTGGTCGGGAAAATCGTCCGATACTCCACCTCGCCATAACCGCCCTGAAACCCGTGAGTCAGAACCATGATGTCGTACTGCTGCAGTTCGTCCAGCAGGTCGGCGTCATCGATGTACCCCATGTGCGTGATCGCATCGGTGTCGATTCCTCGCAGTTTCAGCAGCGGAATCGGCACATGAGTGTACACGAACACCGAACAGCGGGGATCAGCGGACACCGCGGCGATGAACCGCTGCGTGGCTTCGATATTGGACTGATTGAAGTTGCCGAACAGTACGAGCCGAATCGTGTCCCGTTCCGCGAGCGGCGGATCGGGAAGCGGAGAAAGTGGCGGAAAATCCTGAAATGTGTGCACCAGACTCACGGCATTGCGCAGCCCGTACTTCGATTCGTAATACGTCTTCATGCCGTCGTTCATCACGAAGACGACTTCCGATCGGGCGAAAATTTCGGGCTGGATCTTCACCGCCCGGCGGTGATCGGCTGCTGCATTGTCCAGATACGTATTGTGAAAATACGAACTGAACCGCAGCCCCAGCCGTTTCGCCGCCGTCACCGCCGCAAAGCAGTAGTAGTCGTCCGGATAAATGCCCAGGATGTAATCGCACTGTTCCCGTCTGGCCACTCGGCAGATCTTCCGCACCAGCAGCGGGAACAGCAGCCAGCGGAACCAGGCGAAAAAACGGGCGCCGCGTCCAAACAGAGAAAACCCGGAACGAAAGTAATACGTCTGAGGCCGCTTCGGATCACGTTCCACGGGCCGACCGCACAGCGCCAGTTCTCCCAGAAGAACGACTTCGTCCGGCGTGAAGCCCCTGATCAGGTTTTCCAGAATGATCACAGATCCGCCGCGACCGGGCCGAACGGGCCAGGACACGATCAGGATCCTTGCTGGTGATGACTTCGAATTCATTGTCCTGCTGATTCACAGCCGGCAGAACCGTTCGGCGACACAGCCGCCGGAACCGCTGCCTGCTGCTGAAGAATGGTTTTCAGAGCATCGGCGACCCGGCCGGCCGCCTGGCCATCGGTCGGACCGCATTCCTGGCGGAGAGCGAAATCGCGAGATGCCGCGGTGGCGTCCGGATCGTCCAGACACGCCTGAATGGATTCGAACAGCTCCTCGAACGACAAAACCGGAATCACGCCTCCGGTTTTCAGCAGTTTTTCGTAGTGAGGAAACCGGCGAATCCGCCTGGCCGACTGCCATTCCGGAAGATCATCGTCCCCGTCGAAAAACGTCACGATGACCGGTTTGCGATGAAACAGAGCATCGATGGACAGCGTCGATCCGGAATTCAGACACACCGAACAGCCGCCCAGCAGACTGACCAGAACCGTCAGATCTTCCTGCTGCATGTTCCAGGCGAGCTGTCCGCTGACAAGCTGCGGCATGTTCAGTCCCACACGAGACGACCGCAGCGCTTCCAGCCGCGGCAGCCAGCTCTGATCTGCCGTATAACCGGTGACATTCTGAGGGTGCGGACGCACGACAAGCTGCATGTCCGGGCCGAACCGGTCGGCCTGCACTTCCCGGGCCAGCCGTTCCACAATATCGATTTCCCGAGGAGCGAAAATCGGAGAACTCATCCCGAAAAACAGCCAGGGACGATCCGGATCCAGCCCCATTTCCGCCACAGTCCGGTTGCGCACCGCATCGTCGGACAGTTCCAGATGAGCGTCGAAGTGCGGCACGCCGCATTCGAACACACGGTCCGCCGGAACCTGGTAATGGTCTTCCAGTTCTGCCGTCATGATGGGCCCCCAGGCCACGAACCATTCCGGAACCGCAACAAACCGGCCTTTGCACGTGATGTTGTCCCAGCTCAGCAGGTGCCCCACCGTGGGGATCTGAAGTGTCTGCGCTTCCAGCAGGCACGATGATTCGAACGCCGATACCGGATAGGTCGATACGACAAGATCCGGACGCAGTCCGGCAAGCTGTCTCCGCAGCGGACCGCAGCGGTGGACCATGCGGTCGACCGCTCCCAGACATGCCTGGACCGGCCGATTCCCCCAGGCCAGACGGTGCAGCATGAGAAACAGATCGGCCCGCCGGCGAATCCACCCTTTGGACGCATTGCGGTTGTACAGATGGCGCGACCACAAAGCTGCGTTGTCTTCCAGAGGTTCCCGCAGATAGCGGCGCAGCTCCGTCATCTGCCCGTGCGTCAGCCGGTTCAGACGAAATGCCGCCGACTGAATGCTGAGTACGCCGTCCCGGGCGTAGCTTTGAAGCTCCCCATCGGCCCCGTCCGGACAAAGAAGCGTCGTCCGAATGCCCCGGGATGCCAGTTCCGGAATGAGTGTCGACTGGAGAATCATCCGTGCCGCAAATCCGTGCGACACCAGATAACAGACATGCGCGGTTTCCGCAGAATCCCCGCGCATGCGGCACTCATCACGGGCACAGACACTCACCCGCTGAAGCCCTCCATCACCAGAGCGAACTGGTCCGCGTCGGACAGCAGCACCAGATCCAGCTCCACATCGTCGCCGGACGATCCGGTCACCTGGCGGAGCACATCCAGAGACGGATTGTCCAGCAGCACAGGCGGTCGCCGGCGGGCCAGAGCGGCAATCCGAAAGGTGCCTGCCAGGTCCTGAAGAAACTCCGCCGGGCAGCACCCGGCTTCCTCAATGAATGCGCTGTTGAATTCGATGATCCCCAGGACCGTTCGAGCCCGTGACACAAGATTTCTCATGCCGGCCAGCACCTGAGATTCATAGCCTTCGACATCGATCTTGAACACAACGCTGCGGTCGGCCACATCCACGTCGGCCGCCAGATCATCCACCGCCACAGTCGTGCAGTCCTGACGTTTCCAGCCGCCGTCGTTCCGTTCGATGGCCGACGATCTCCCGGATGAATACGTACTCAGAAAAAACGAACGGGACTCTCCCGAAGATTCCGCGGCAATCGCCGTTTCGACGATGATCCGGTCCCGATCCGGATGATGCTCACGGGACCGGCGCAGCCACTGTTCCAGAGCGGCATTCGCTTCGATGCCGATCACGCGGCAGTCTGCCGGATACCGTTCACCGAACAGAAATTCTCCGTAGTTGGCCCCCACATCCACGACGACGCACGGCTGCAGGCGACTGATGGCCAGATGCCAGATGTTCTTCAGAAGCCCCTGGCCGGTCGCATCGCCCAGCAGAAGCTGCCGGGCCCGCTGCTCCGTTCGATCCAGAAACATGGGAGCTCCGGAATTCGGAAGAACCACATGATCCGGCAGCCGAAACCCGTACTTGCGCCGCAGCCGATATTCTGCGGCCATCCAGCGGACTTTCGGCTGACGACGCAGCCACGCTTTCAGCGCACCCTGCACAGACTGCCGCTCGCCGCACACTTCGGCCCCTTCCGGCAGATCCTTCACTGAAACGCTGTTGCCCGTCATGCCGAAGCCGCCTCACGCAGAATGCGCCGATCCAGAATCCGGTCCAGAAATCCGAGAAACGGCTGACGCCGGATGCTGCAGTGCAGCGCCATCCGTTCCCCTCCGGGTTCTCCCACAGAACGTCTGTGATATCCGCAGACATCCGCGACGACGAGCGTGTTCCTGGGACACTCCAGAACGGTCTCAGCCAGGCCCAGCCGATCCAGTTCTTCCTGCCGGATTCTCCGGGACGGCGTATCCGGTGCGCAACTGTGCCGATAGATTTCCCGCGCCTGCACACGGCTCAGTCGATGCGATCCCGGGACATACACCAAAGGACCGTCCTGGGGCCGCACATCTGTGAGATAAAGCCACGCCTTGTGCGTCGAAAAGAAAATGTCCGAATGCAGCTCCGTTTCCGGATCTCCCTCTGTGGTTTCTTCTCCCTGCCGAACCCGTTCGATGCAGCGATGGGCACATTCCATTTCGAACGAACGCCGTTCCGCACACTCCAGCAGACCCTTCAGCCGCGGATCGGCGTAGAAATTCCCGATGGCACTGCGGCGTTCCGCGGGAATCCTGTTCAGTACAGCGATGTCATAGTGAGTCGGTCCGTGCATCCGCTTCTGAACCATCGATTCATCATCCATCAAAGCCCGGCTTTCTTCGCAGACAGCATCGAACACATCGGACGGAAGGAAATTTTCGATCGTCACCATGCCGTCCCGGCGCAGCCGATCCACATACTCCTCCACTTCCGGATGCCGCGGCGTTCGCCGCAGATGGTACATGCCGCGGGCCACGTACGTTCGGGCCACCTGAAGCCCCATGCGATTGAACACCGGGCTGTTGACCAGTTTCGCCGATGTCACCGCCCGCACCGGAAGCAGATCCTGAACCCTCATTTCACACCTCCGTCATCGTTCTGAAGGACTCTTCTGAACAACGATCATCGCCAGTCGAACCGGCGTCCGATCATCCGGAACAGTTCCTCGTTCTCTTCACGAAAAACCCCCGTCAGGTACTCCATCACTTCGGGATCTTCCTCCATCCGTATCCCCACGTTTTCTGCACGAACCCCGTCGGGACGAAATTCCGGAAGTCCGAGAAATTCCGTGACCTTCTTCAGAGTTTCCTGCGGCTGACGAAACAGCCGGCTGCTTTCCAGCACCAGCAGCCGCCCGTCCAGCGGAAAATGCTTCACCCACCTTTTCAGATGAGTGGCGTACCTGCCGCCATCCACATAGGAATATTGCAGAAAGCCGGCAGGAAAATACACACTGTTTTCCATCATCTTCTGCCGATCGGCAGCAGCCCGCTCCTCTTCCCGCTCCAGAGCTTCCCGAAAACTCAGCGTCTCCCGACCATGACGCACGTTGTGTCGGTAGTGAGACCACGCGCGTTCCACCGGATCCCGCAGAATCACGATGCATCGCACACCCGGCACCATGCCGGCCACGCGTTCAGGAACGAGCGGATGCTGGAAATAGTACGGACTGGCCTCCCCCGTCATGATCTGCCGACCCGCGGACAGCGGACGAATCGGAAAACAACTACGGTAGTAGTTCCGTCCGCGACCGAAACGGCGATCGAAAAACAGCACTTCCTTGGTGATGGCCGGCCGGATGCACGGATGATCGGACAGATAGGCGTACAGAGACGTTGTGCCCGCCTTGGGAGCTCCGATAATAAGAAAGTCCGGCAGCATCCGCGCCGGTGCTGTCAACTGACGCAGCAGCGACTGCACACGCGAAACCGCTCGGCCCGTTGTCCCATCCGCCGGCATCAGCGTCCCTCCGACCGGACATCACGCCGACTGTTCCGGGACGGTTTCCGGACAACACCGGACAGCACCCGCCGCAGGTTTTCCCCGACCTGCTGAATGTCCGCACGCCGGATGCGAAACAGGCGGCTCACCGGCGTTCCCGTACGAAAACGGAAGAATCCCACTCCCAGACACAAAGACAGCAGATACGTCAGGCTGCAGGCCACGGCTGCTCCCCGGGCATCCCACAGCGGAATCAGACTCACGTACAGCAGCAGGCCGACAGCGGCCGTCAGAGTGCTGATCACGCTGTTGATGGTCGGCTGTCCGGAAGCTCCGAAGAATTTGTTGAGCACCTTGAATCCCGCCTGGCAGATGACCCCCGGCAGCAGGAGCAGAACCAGCACCCGGCTGCCCGCATAGTCCGCCCCCAGCAGCGGTTCCAGAAACAGCCAGGCCCCCGCCGCCGCAGCGGCCGATGCCGCCACCGTGACGAACAGAACCGACCGATGCACCCGACACAGCAGGTCACTGCGTTCGGATTCCGGTGCCACAGACAGCCGATTGAACAGCACCACAGCAACCGAATCCGGAAACACCCACAGCAGTTCGGACAGACGGAGCACCACCGAATACTGTCCCAGAGAAGCCTGCGTTGCGAACACCGCCATGAGAAACTCATCCAGACGCAGATTCGCCCGTGTTGCCAGCATGCCGAACCACGAACGGATTCCATAAGAATAGGCCTTCCGGGCGAACCCGAAATCCAGTGTTCGATCCGGTCGGTAACGTCTCCACATATCCGCCAGGAGCACGAAACAGGTTCCGGCTGTCGCCACCGCAACGGATGCCACCGCTCCATCCAGCCCGAACGACAGTCCGGCCACCAGCACCAGCAGAAGAACGGCCCGGACAAACGACTGTCCCAGATTCACCCGGTTGCTCAGACCAAACTGCGAATCTCCCATCAGCAGACGGGTCAGGATCAGCAGAGCCGCCTGGATCGGCAGCAGAATCAGAATGCACACCTGATGCCAGACTTTCATGGACGCCGTCAGATCTCCCAGCAGTCCCGCTCCGTTGAGAATCAGCAGAACCGCCGCCGCCAGAACCCCGTGAAACACCGCCAGAAACAGACTCGTCACAAACACGGCCGACACGGCATAACGGCGGCTGCTGGTGTAATAAACCACGGCATTGCCGATGCCGAACTGCGACAGCGGCAGCAGCAGCGTCCCGGCCAGTCCGAACACGGCGAACACCCCGCGCCGGTGAGCTCCCAGATAACGAGCCGTCAACAGACCGGAAACCACCGTCACCACCAGAACGACAAGCCGCGTGATGAACACGCCCGCAGAATTCCGCACCGACGCCGATGCGGCCGGCCGGCTGTCCGACGGATGCTCTTCCGCAGACGACGCCGACACGCTGTCCTCTTCGTGTCCGCCGGCATCGTTCGTCATCGCTGACCCGAACCATCTGCAGAATCTTTTTCCGACCGGAACCGAGACGACACCCTGCGGGCCGGCACGCCGACCACGATGTCGCCAGGAGCCACATCCCGGGTCACGACCGCCGCGGCTCCCACAACAGCTCCGTCTCCGATCGTCACGCCCGGCAGAACCATGGCCCGCCGACCAATCCATACGTCGTCGCCGATGCGCACGTCCTGATGCCGCGACCCCTGATCCATGATCGGGATGTCCGCATCACCAAATTCGTGTCCGTTCGTCGTGATATACACTTCGGCCGCCAGTCGCACCGCCTGGCCGATCGTCACACGGGCCCGGTGACAGTGAATCTCCGCCCGATGCCCCACTCCACAGCGTTCCCCCAGTTCCACGATGCCGGATTGTGCCAGAATGATCGCATCGTCCTTCACATGAGACCGGCTTCCGATTTCGAGACGGGATGCCGATTCCGTCGCCTGAAAACGGACGGAAACCAGTCGCACACGCCGTCCGAACCGGCAGTCGTCTCCCACCTGCACACTGGACCCGCGGTCCACATCCATCCGAATCCACCCGTCGGCCGACAGACCGCGGCCGCACCGTTTCAGTCGGACGGCACAGATGGCTCCCAGCAGACGACCACTCATCTTCGCAGTCGCCTTCTTTCCCAGCCAGACCGGTCCGCGAACCCGAATGCGTTCCGCCAGACTCACCTGTCACCCTGGCGCAGTGCCCGATGAATTTCCACAGAACATCGGAGAATTTCACACTGATCACACATGCCCGTGATCATCGTTGTCCGTCTGCCGGAATCCCCTGACGAACCAGTACAGAATAAAAATTCATCGAATGCCGACACAGGTGCTCCGAATTCATTGACCAGTTCGACGACGGCACAAAAGAATACACATCTGCATACCGCGACCTGACGTACTCGTACGTCGCAACACGGTTGTCGATCACGACAGTGCGGGGCAGTCCTGTCGCAGAAATCTCATCCAGATCAACCGAATAACTGTCCTCATAACGAACGCCGTTCACACGCATTGACGGACCATCGATGATCAGAAAATCGGGAACACCGTCGTACACCTGACTGTACCGAAAAGTCCGAGGCGCTGTCTGGCGGAGCTGCACACGCGGATTGTGGACGATTTCCAGCATGGAATGCACTCCACCCAGACGGCACAGCACGTTTCGAGTGTTCTGCTGCCATTTTTCAGACTCTTCAAACACCGTTGCGCGGCGACCGATGTTCCGATCCCCCGCCTGCATCAGCCAGAAATTCAGAACCGCAGTGGTTCCGCCCGACCCAAGTTCCAGGACGGTGCCGGGATCCTGCTCCTTCAGCAGGCGATACAGACTGATGAGCTTGTACACCTGAAAGGACCTGTCGTAGCGAAATCCACCTCCCTCGGTGTACGCTGTTACGGCATCATCGAAATACCGGGCCGCTTCCGTGTCGGTTGCTGCAAACTCATCCACCAGACGACGAATCTCAGAAAGATTCCGACGGTAATACCAGACATCGCGAAGGGCCGACGGCCTCCTGATATACTTCCACAACTGCATCGATCCGCTCCTTCAGATCCTGCCCGACGGCTCCGCCGAAATCAGCCGCCTGTTTCGGACACCGAAACCGCCTCCACCATCTGCTCAACGATTTCCGACAGCGAATACTTCAGATCCCAGTCCGGGTAGTGTGTGCGAAACTTTCGCAGATCGGAATAGTAACAGATATGGTCGCCAATGCGGTTCTCCTCGCTGTACGTCAGCTTCGGCCGCCGACCGCTGGCCTCTTCGATCAGATCCACACACTCCAGCAGACTGGCCGCGTTCCCTTTTCCGCCTCCCAGATTGTACACCTCCCCGGGACGTGGATTCTGAGCGAAATGCCAGAATGCATTGATCACGTCGTGGCTGTGGATCTGATCCCGAACCTGTTTGCCCTTGTAGCCGAAAATCGTGTAAGGCCCTTCTCTCAGCGCCTGAGCCACCAGATAACTCAAAAACCCGTGCAGTTCCACACCGGAATGAGCCGGCCCGGTCAGGCAGCCGCCGCGAAACACGCCCGTTTTCATGCCGAAATAACGGCCGTATTCCTGAGTCATCACGTCGGCGGCCACCTTCGATGCCCCAAACAGAGAATGCAGGCAGCCGTCGATCGAAAATTCTTCGGAAATGCCGTGTTCGTACCGCGGGTCGTCGTATTCCCAGCGGGTTTCCAGTTCTTTCAGAGCAATCCGGTTGGGACCGTCGCCGTACACCTTGTTGGTGCTCATGAAAACGAACACCGCATCCGGGCAGTGCTGCCGGCAGCTTTCCAGCAGATTCAGCGTTCCGACCGCGTTCACATCGAAATCCTTGAACGGCACACTGGCAGCCAGATCGTGGCTGGGCTGAGCGGCCGCGTGAATCACCAGATCGAACGCGCTGTTTCGAAACAGTTCGTTCACGGCTTCCCGATCGCGAATATCGATCGATTCGTGCGTGAAACGCCGGCACGAAGCCAGGAGCCGGTCCCGGTTCCAGGTCGTGTCTCCCCGCTGCCCGAAAAACTCGGCCCGCATGTTGTTGTCCACACCGGTGACGTCCATGCCCAGATCGTCGAAAAACGTCACGGCTTCCGAACCGATCAGACCGCTGCTTCCTGTCACCAGAACTCTGTCCACGTCGACTCCTCTGAATCACGAAATGAATGACACGATCAGTCCCGCCGGCCCCTTCATGCCCGAACCGGCTCCCGCATACTGCGACGCTTCAGACGCAAAGCCGGACGTTCCACCAGCATCCAGCTCAGGGAAGCCAGCAGAAACGTGGCCGGCAGCATGATGACCATTCCGGTCCACCCGGTGATTCCCAGAAACAGCAGACCGTTGATCACCGGCATGTGGTAAATGTACACCCCGTAGGAAATATCATGCTGTTTCAGCAGCCGCTGCCCGATGTCGGTCGCCGTGAATGCGGCCGACAGAACCAGTCCGGTGATGGCCAGACAGGACAGCGGATTGATGCGGTTTCCACCGGCCGGCAGCCCGGACAGGCCCGTCACCACGGATACCGCCACATAAATGACGACCCACCATCCCAGACGCCCGCGCACCCAGGGCTCCACCCGATCCCAGTGACGCTGACACCACACCCCCGAAAGAAACAGATAAAACCAGGGGACGAACGAACACGTCAGCAGACGCCCTGCCAGCGAATCGTCCAGCAGCCGAAGCTGAATGAACAGGATATTGGGAATGACGAACAGCAGCGTCAGCAGAACGAGACACCGGCTGTGCCACCGACCGCAGCGGGCCATTCCCGCATACAGCAGCGGCACCAGCAGATAGAACTGCAGTTCCACGGGAATGGTCCACAGGCTTCCATTGAGCGTCCCGGTGCCGAAATCCCTCAGAAACGACGGATTGTAGAACTGAGCGAACGAAAGCTGTGCTGCCAGCCAGATCAGAACGTCCGCGGCACTGCCGACCACGGGCCGATACCCCACGGCGAAGACAATCAGAACGGAAACCAGCAGACACACCCACAACGCCGGATAGATGCGCAGAAACCGATTCCGCAGATAGTCGCTCACCCGAGGCGACCGTTCCCAGGACATCGAAATCAGAAACCCGCTGATCACGAAAAAAATGGGGACTCCCGGAAGCCGACCGACCACCAGCCACAGATCCGCCAGGACGTCCGAATCGACATCCAGATGTTCCCGCCCATGTCCCAGAACCACCTGCGTCGCCGCCAGCAGGCGAATCAGGTCGAAATTGTTGCGGCGTACAGTGTCAGAAGATATCGACACGCGGTTCACCGGTCCGCTGAGTCCGGAGTCGCTGGCGAAAACGGTGCGGCCGGAAAAACGGCACACAGTCTGTCCGCCAGAAACACTTCCGTCTGTTCCAGAGATTCCGCCGTGTTGCCGCCGATGTGGGGAGTCAGCACAACCGGAACGCCTTCCTGCGCCAGCCGACGCAGCTCCTGCAGAGCAGTCCGGTGTGCCTGTTCATCACGCACCACATCGATGGCGGCGCCCGCAATCTGCCCCGTCCGCAGAGCCTTCACAAGGGCCTGTTCGTCGACCAGCTCACCTCGGGCCGTGTTGATGAACACCGCTGAATTCTTCATCTGCCCGAATGCGTCCGCTCCCAGCATCGCATCGTTTTCCGGTTCGTAATTCACATGCAGGGACACGATGTCGGAACGCCGCAGCAGATCCGGCAGCGTCACCGCCGCGAAGGAATCCACCTGAGTTCCGGCGGGAATGTCGCGAGAATGAACAAGAATCTCCGCACCGAACGCTTCAAAATACCGGGCCACCGTCCGGCCCAGTCGTCCGTAACCGATGATGCCGACGGTCTTTCGGTGAATTTCCTTCCCCTGAAACCGGCTGCGGTCCCATTCGCCATCCTGGCACACATGACGATGAGCGGCCGGAATGTTCCGCAGCAGAGCCAGCGTCAGAGCCAGCGTGTGTTCGGCTGTTGCCCGAATGCTGCGAAGAAACTCGACTTCTCCCTTCAGCGACAGCACCTGCACCCCCCGCCGCTCGCACTCGCCCAGGTCGATGTGGTTCAGTCCGGTTGTGTTCGTGGCCACCACCCTGAGATTCGGTCCGGCATCCAGAACGTCCGCATCGATCCGTGTCCGCAGCCGAACCCACAACACGTCCGTTTGTGCAAGTTCGGCCATCAGACCATCCCGGTCCAGATCGGCTGTCCGCACGTCGAACACGGACCGAAGCCGCTGCAGGGCAGCCTGGCTGAATCCGGCAGATTCCGAAATGAGAAGTTTCGGGCGGCGGTCTGTCATTCGCTGCCGGCCTCCGCAGGCCGTCCGGGAAACCGTTCCGGTCCCAGCTTCAGAAGCTGTTCTGCCAGATACAGATCGAACGGGTCGTCGATGTTCAGAGCCCGCTGGGGCGGAATGATCCAGGCGCGGCAGTCGTTCCCTTTCAAAGAGGACTGTTCCATGAGAACGGTGGTGCGGGTGAGATACACCGATCCGTCCCGCAGATACAGTTTCGGCAGATCCTGTCGACGCTGCCCTTCGAACTGTTCGGCGAACGGCGGATCGGCCACACGTCCCCGTTCATCCACAACTTTCATCCGGGCCGGATGCCGTTCCCCCACATCTGAAAACCCGATCACAGAATCCGCTCCGCTGGATTCCAGCAGGTCCACGGCACCGTCGATGTCGCAGGCCAGACGCAGCGGGTTTGTCGGCTGCAGAACGAACACGGCATCATAATCCTCCCCCTGCCCGCTCAGCGTTCGCACCACATGCTGCAGCACGGGAATGGTCGGTGTGTCGTCCTGCGCCAGTTCTTCCGGCCGCAGAAAGGGGCATTCCAGTCCGGCCGCCTGCGCAGCAGCCGCGATTTCCGGACAGTCGGTGGACACGATCGTTCGAGTCAGACGGCGGGCCTGGCGGACTGCTGCGGCCGTGTAGTCCAGCAGCGGCCGGCCGGCCAGCGGCGCCAGATTCTTGCGGGGAATCCCTTTCGATCCGCCACGAGCGGTCACGATACCCAGAACGCGCATCAGTAGCTGAGTCTCTTTTCGATCGGCAGCGCGCAGTCGGCCAGAACGGCGGCGATCTGTTTTCCGGCCGTGCCGTCTCCATAGATGGGATCGCTTTCGCAGTGTCCCCGATCGATCTGCTCCCGCACCGCCCGCAGGATGGCATCGCGATCGTAGCTCACATCTTTCACATTGCGTCCCCGTTCCCGACCGGCCTGCCGCGAACCGATGTTCACCACCGGCACTCCCAGAAACGCACACTCGCGGATGCCCACACTGGAATTGCCGACCAGACACCGGCTGTTGATCAGCAGCTTCAGAAAGTCGCGGGGCGCCATGTTCTTGAAGAAATGGAACTGCGACGCATCGTGCGTCTCACGAAAGGCCCGAATGCCGGACGACGTCCCGTCGGCTCCCGCATCGACATTCGGCCAGAACCACAGCACCGGCAGTCCGATGTGCGAAACCGCATGCAGGGTTTCTTCCACATGCCTCCGGGAATCCGCATATTCCGTGGTGACCGGATGCTGCATGACCACCACATAGCCGTCGGCCAGATCCACCTGACCACCGACGCCTCCGTACTTTTCGAAGGGATCGAAATCCAGATCCGGGTCACGGGCCACATCCGCCGCCAGATCGATCGACGGACACCCCGTGCAGAAAACCTGCGACGCGTTTTCCCCCAGTCGAATCACACGCTGACGCGCCTGTTCGGATGCCACCAGATGCACGTCCGCCAGCTTCGTGACAGCGTGCCGGACCTTTTCGTCGATCGAACCGGTGACCTCACCGCCCTGAATGTGAGCCACGGGAATGTTCATGTACGCCCCGGCCACCGCCGTGGCGATCGTTTCGTAGCGATCCGCAATCGACACCACCACATCGGGACGCAGGTTCAGAAACGTGGTGGCCAGTTCCATGATGCCCATACCCGTCGTCTTGGCCATGGATGTGGGGTTTTCTCCTTCCAGCACCATGAAAACCCGTTCGCTGATGTCGAATCCGTCCCGTTCGATCTGGTTCACCACGCTGCCGTACCGATCCAGCAGAGCGGACGCGGCCACGACGAGCTGCAGACTCAGGTTCGGATGATCCTGAATCGCCCTCAGAGCCGTATACACGCGGCTGTAACTGGGACGTGCCGTCACCACGACACAGATCTTCCGACAGTTCTTCCCGCAGTCGGTCACCGTCATTCCGCCTCCTCAGCCGCAGACTGTTCGTCCGTCAGATCATCAAAGCAGAAGAAATGATCGGCCGGAACAGACCGCCGCAGACGGCGGCCGACAAGCTGTTCGGCATCCCACGCAGAAATCCCGGTCCCCGGCTTGCGATACGCCAGATCGTCCGGTGTCAGCCGGTGACCGGCCGGCAGCGAACGAGCCGCCACAGCACTTTTCATGAACAGATCCCGCAGCGGCTGCAGGTGCTGTGCCTGAGCGTCCTTGTCCACCGGACGGGCCAGAGCGGCCGACAGAGCCCGGACTCCGTCTGTGAGCTGCCGGCACTGTGGCGGTTCCAGACTGGCCGGCGCATCCGGACCAAACTGCTGTTTCGAAAAGGCGATGTGCACTTCCAGCATGACAGCCCCCAGAGCGACGGCCGCCAGTCCGGGCACGATCGTGCCGCTGTGATCGCTCAGTCCCACCGGACAGCCGAACCGCTGCTTCATTTCCCCAATGACATTCAGCCCCCACTGATCGGGCGGACACGGGTAGGCGCTGGTGCACTGAAACAGTCCCACCGACGCACCGGCCGCCCGAACCAGATCCACCGTTCGTGTCAGTTCCGCCCAGCCGCTCATGCCGCTGGAAATCAGCAGCGGCAGCCCGGTGGCCGCCATCTGCCCCAGCATGGGACGATTCGTGACTTCTCCGGACGCCACCTTCCAGGCCGGCACTCCGCATTCCAGAAGCAGATCTACCGCTTCACTGCTGAACGGCGAACTCAGAAACACCAGACCACGTTCGCGGCTGTGTGCGGCCAGTTCCTGCCACTGCGACTTTTCGAATGCGGTCCGCTTCCAGTAATCGCGGCGCGTTTTGTCCTGAGGAAACACGCGGACTCGAAACTGTTCCTGCGGCGTGCTTTCGTATTCCGGAAGATGCGTCTGGAACTTGACGGCATCGAAACCCGTATCGGCCGCCAGGTCGATGTACGCATGGGCCTGTCCCAGACTGCCTTCATGAGCCAGACCGATTTCCGCAATGCAGAACACGTCTGCTCCGTCCCCCACACGGCGGTCGCCAATCGTCAGAACCGTCATGATGCACTCACACGTTCCATGTCCGCATCCACCATCATGTGGATCAGCGAACGAAACGACCGGGTCGGCTTCCAGCCCAGCACGCGCCGGGCCCTGTCTGCATTGCCCACCGGAGCACACGCGTCGGCCGGTCGACGGAACTTCGGATCCGTCACCACATGCTGCGACCAGTCCAGACCGACCCGTTCGAAGGCGATGTCCAGCAGGTCGCGAATCGTGTGCAGTTCTCCGGTGGCCAGAACATAATCGTCTGCCTGATCCTGCTGCAGCATCCGCCACATGGCATCCACATAGTCGCCCGCATACCCCCAGTCGCGGGCCGCATCCAGATCGCCCAGGTGCAGCGTCTGCTGCAGACCGGCGCGGATCCGAGCGGCGGAAAGCGTCACCTTGCGGGTCACGAAATTTTCCGCCCGCCGCGGACTTTCGTGGTTGTAACAGATGGCGTTGCAGCAGAAGAAACCGTGGGCTTCCCGATAAATACGGGTCATCTGAACGGCAAAGGCCTGGGCGCATCCGTAGGGAGAATTCGGATTCACCGGGGTTGTTTCATCCTGCGGACTGGCAGCCGCTGTGCCGAAAATCTCACGAGAACCGGCATACAGAAAACGGGGCGGATCCGGCTGATCCCGCAGAATTTCCAGAATGCGCAACGTCGCCATCGCCGTCAGATCGGCCGTGCTTTCGGGAATCTCGAAACTCAGCCCCACATGAGACTGCCCGGCCAGATGATAGAACTCCTGCGGCTGCACCCGCCGCACGATGCGGCGAATCGTCGTGGGATCCATCAGGTCGGCATAGTGCAGAAACAGCCGCCGGTTGTAGACGGATTCATCCGTGTACAGGTGGCTGAGTCGGGAGCGTTCCAGAGTGCTGGAACGCCGCACGATCCCGTGAACTTCGTAACCGCGCTGCAGCAGAAATTCCGTCAGATACGATCCGTCCTGTCCCGTGATGCCGGTGATCAGTGCCGTTGTGGCCACAGATGTCCTTTACAGTTTTCCGCTTTGCTGCCGTTTCCCGCTTTGCCGTCCGTTCCGGCGATTCTCCCTGGACCGATCTGTCGGCCAGGCCCGTTTCGGTCAGACCGTATCTCTGAGCACGGCTTCCTGCCGGGCCAGATTCAGATCGTGTTCCACCATGAGTTCCGCCAGTTCTTCCAGCGACGTGGCAGCCTTCCAGCCGAGCACATCCCGGGCTTTCGACGCATCCCCCAGAAGCACATCCACTTCCGCCGGCCGAAAGTACCTCGGATCGATCTCGATGAATTCGTCCGGATCCAGGTCCAGCCGTCCGAACACCAGCTCCACAAACCGCCGCACGGTGTGCGTCTGCCCGGTGGCCAGTACGAAATCATCCGGTTCGTCCTGCTGCAGCATTCGCCACATGCCTTCCACGTAATCTTTCGCGTAGCCCCAGTCGCGTTTCGCATCCAGGTTGCCCAGGTACAGCCGGTCCTGAAGCCCCAGTCGAATCCGGGTGGCAGCACGTGTGATCTTGCGGGTGACGAACGTTTCCCCGCGGCGTGGACTTTCGTGATTGAACAGAATGCCGTTCACGGCGAACAGATCGTACGACCGGCGGTAGTTGACGGTCTGATGAAACGCATAGACCTTGGCACAGGCGTAGGGGCTTTGAGGCCGGAAGGGGGTCTGTTCGTTCTGAGGTGTTTCCAGGACATCCCCGTACATTTCGCTCGACGATGCCTGATAGACCCGAACGCTCCGACGCTTGTTGAGCTGCCGGGCCGCTTCCAGAACATTGAGCGCTCCGCCGCCGGTCACCTGAAAGGTGTACACCGGCTGATCGAACGACACCCGCACATGACTCTGGGCTCCCAGGTTGTAGATTTCGTCCGGTTCCAGATCCAGAATGAGATTGGTCAGTCCCTGCCCGTCCGTCAGGTCTCCGTAGTGCAGAAACAGATGCACATCGCTGGCATGCGGATCCCGATAGATGTGGTCGATCCGTTCGGTTCCGAAAGTGCTGGAACGGCGGACCAGACCGTGCACTTCGTAACCTTTGTCCAGAAGCAGTTCGGCCAGGTACGACCCGTCCTGCCCGGTGATGCCGGTGATGAAAGCTCTGCGAGTCATGAGATGTCCCGTACGGGGCGGCTGAAAGGTCGTGAAAGGTGCGGAATCAGAAGCCTTCTGTCACACAGTTCGCAGACGGTCGCCGGCCAGCCTCGCTCGAAAATCTTCGTAGGCCATGGCGATGCCTTCACGCAGGCCGATCCGCGGTGACCAGCCGGCAGACCGCAGCCACGTGCTGTCCGTCAGTTTCCTGGCAACGCCGTCCGGACGATCCGGGTCTGTCCGGATTTCTCCGGTGAACCCCACGACTTCAGCCACGATTTCGGCCAGCTCCCGAATGGTCACTTCGTGCCCGCTGCCCGCATTGACCACGTCCGGCGGATCGTCCAGAGACAAAAGATGTTCGATGGCAGCCGCCAGATCATCCACATGAAGAAACTCCCGCCGCGGCGTTCCGGTTCCCCAGATCGTCACGGAATCCTTCCCCGCCGCCTGGGCTTCGTGAAAGCGCCGAATCAGGCCCGGAAGGACATGACTGTGATCCGGATGATAGTTGTCTCCCGGGCCATACAGATTCGTCGGCATCACAGAGTGATACGTCACGCCATACTGCTGCCGATAGAACTGACACAGCTTGAGTCCCGCAATTTTCGCGATCGCGTACGCTTCGTTCGTGCGTTCCAGCGGTCCGGTCAGCAGAGCCGACTCCGGAATGGGCTGCGGGGCATCGCGCGGGTAAATGCACGAACTTCCCAGGTACAGAAACCGTTTCACCCCGCTCATCCAGGCTGCATGGACGGCGTGAGCGGCCATCACCAGATTTTCGTAAAGAAAGGGAGCCGGCTGCGATGCGTTGGCAAGAATGCCGCCCACCCGCGCGGCGGCAAAAATCACGGTCTCGGGACGAGACCGCTGAAAAAATGCTTCCACCTGCTCCTGACGGCACAGATCCAGTTCCGACCGCTCCGCGAGAATCAGCTGAGTGCAGCCGGCCGCCTTCAGACGGCGTACAACGGCCGATCCCACCATGCCCCGGTGCCCGGCGATGAACACGCGTTCGTTGAGCGACTGCACCGATTCTCCTGCCGGATTCTGCGCGGACTCCGTCCCCCTGGGTGACAACCAGATGCCGCAAAACCCCTGTTTTTTCCGAACCACCGATTTCCGAACCTGTTGGCGGAAATCAGTTTCCGGCAGATTAGGCAGGCAGCCGGAAGGGAGCAAGAGAAATCGGCAGAAGCTGCCGCTTCCGCGGTCTCCGGTAAGACTCTGCACAATTCTGAGAATCTGCCGGCAGCGACGATTCCTGGCAGCACCGTTCTCCGCTGCCGGGGTTCCCCGGACGGCCCCTCCTGCCCCTCACCGCCCTGCCTGTCGCGGCCCATCGCCCGAACTGTCTGCATTCGCATCCGTCGACTTCATTCTGTCCCCGACAGGCCCGGTCCGGCCGATCAGGGACTTGGCAATCCGCGCGTCTCCGCTAGACTGTGCAGCCCGCTCCTATAGCTCAATTGGTAGAGCAACTGACTCTTAATCAGTAGGTTCAAGGTTCGAGTCCTTGTGGGAGCAGTCGATCTGCCGCATGCATTCTGCCGCCGATCGTGTGGTCGCCTGCGGACAGGGGCTCACAGTCGAAGTCGAATGCGGCCGGAAGCAGCAGGCACGCTGCCAGATTCTACGCCCGCCAGGCCGGATTGCCTCGGTTGTTCTCGGTCAGGACACGGTCCGGACCGCCAGGCCGGTCTATACGTCCGGCGCCCCAGGCCGCTCCGCGGCACCGTTCCCGCCGGATACCGCTTCATCCGGTACGGAAATCAGCCGCTTGACAGGCACCGTCTCCTCGTCTTCCTCGAAGTAGGCTTCATGACCGTCCGCGTACGCATAGGTGTATGCGGCGCGGCCATAGGAGCGGCTGTAATCGGAATAGCTGTAGCTGCCGTATCCGTAGGCGTCCGATTCTTCGACACCATTGATCACGATGCCCACGACGTTGGCACCGACATCACGAAGCTGATCGAAAGCCCGTCGGCCGAAATCTCGTGTGTGACGTCCCAGACGCATGCAGACGATCACCGCATCGGCCCGGGGAGCCACACTGCAGGCATCCGTCACCACCAGCACCGGCGGAGTGTCGACAACCACATAATCGAACTTGTCCCGCAGAACTTCCAGCAGCGATTCGTATTCCGGACGCGTCAGCAGTTCCGACGGATCGCGTGGCATCCGGCCACAGGGCAGAACGGACAGTTCATCCACGGCCAGCTCCTGAATAACATCCGTCAGTTCCGCGCGGCCCCGCAGCACGTCGACAATGCCGACATCGTTGGCGACCCCGCAGATACGATGCACTTTGGGACGCCGGAAGTCGCTTTCCACAAGAATGGTCTTTTTTCCGGACTGAGCCAGAGAAACCGCCAGATTGACCGCCAGCGTCGACTTTCCGTCTCCGGCGGCCGGGCTGGTCACCTGAATCACCCGATGCGCGTCGCCGGCCACGCTGAAACAGATGGCCGTTCGCACTGAACGATAGGCTTCCGCAGGCCGCGACCGCGGCAGATGGGCCGTCACGACGATCCGATCCAGACCGCCGAACGCATCGCTGCGGGCCGCTTTCAGGCGGCGTTCCTTCATGAAGGGAATGTGTCCCAGAATCGGCAGCCCGAACTCCCGAATGATTTCTTCCGGTTTGCGAAAACTGCTGTCCGCCAGTTCCACGATGTATCCCAGTCCCAGCCCCAGCAGGCCTCCCAGCAGACCGCCGATCCCCAGAAACTGAATCAGCTTCGGGTACACCAGACGCCCGTATCGGGCCGGTTCGATGAGTTCCGCATGAACACCGCTCATACCGGCCGTGACTTCCGTTTCCTCGATCCGGCTGGTGATCGCATCGTACTGATCCTGCAGCGATTCGACCCGTCGCCGAAGAATCCGCTCCGTCTGTTCATCGTTCTGCACAACGTGGGCGTCCCGGAGCGCTTCAGCGGCCATTTTTTCCAGTTCGGCCTTCTGCGTCGTCAGTTCGCTGAGTTCGTGTTCCAGGCTGCGCCGGTACATCGCCAGATAGTCGATTTCCTGTTCTTCTTTCGGCGGTTCCGGTTCAGGAATCATCTCATTGATTCGAGCGAATTCTTCACGAATCCTGGCAATGCGTTTTTCCATGGCGATCAGCCGCGGATGTCCCGGCCCCACCTTCTGCCTCAGCGTTTCCGCTTCCAGAACCCACGGCAGCAGAGCGTCGGACAGTTTCTGCTGATGCAGCACGTGGGGATCCAGACGCTGGTAGGCCTGCTCTTCCTTCTCGCGATCGATATCTTTGCCGATGAGCAGCAGGAGTGCTTCCCGCTGCGTGTCATCCTCAAGATACCGATCCATGATTTCCAGACGCGAACGCAGCTGCGCTTCTTCGATGTCGAGTTCAGCGATCTGCTGGCTGAGTGCATTGAGTCGGGAGCGGGCCTGATTGGTGGAACTGCCGCTGGACAGCAGCGCCGCCCCCTTCATGAAATCCGCGTATTCCTGTTCCGCTTCGCGCAGTTTGCGCTCCACATCCCGACGGTCCGTGTCGAGCAGCCGGCTGAGCTTTTCGGATTCGGATTCGAACGTGCCCTTCTGCCGGGAGATGTATTCTTCAGCAATCGCATTGACGATCACCGGAGTATCAGCCGGATCGGTGCCGTCGTACTGAAGTTCGATCACTCCCTGAGAAAGCTGTTCGATTCCCAGCGTGTCTCGAATGAACCCGATCGCTTCATCCCGGTCCAGCCCCTGCAGTGTCTTCAGACGAGCAGCCTGCAGACGTTCACACGCCGGCCCCAGCACATCGGAACTCGGAATGACATACGTGGCATCTTCCAGCACGTCGTCGCCAAGCAGACCATCGAACAGACGATCACTGGCCTGATGAATGATCTCGATGCGAACATAAGACCGGTACAGCGGCACCTGCTGCTGGTACAGAAAATACCCCAGCCCGGCGCCAATCAGGGCCAGAACGATGACGATCGATTTGCGGCGCCGAATGAAGCCCCAGACATCGAACCGATGATCATCCTGAGCCGGACTGTCCAGCGTCAGCCACTGCCCCTCAGGAATATGCTGCATCGACATGGGTGTTCTGTTCCGTTCTCTTCTGACCCCGAAATCTGCCGGACCCGATCCCGATCGCAGCCGGACATGCGGCCCGCTCTCGTGCGGCCCGGGCGGATTTTCCGTCGTCGCCGATTCTTACCGGGTCATCCCACCGAATCCATGACGACTCAGGGAATTCCCCCACTGTCTGAGCAAAACCGGGAAAGAAAGTCGGGATGCGCTGCATTGTCCCGCTTCCGACACATGGCCGGCGGCCCAGACGGCCGGAACCATCAGTCGTCTTTCAGAAGCCGTTTCAGCTCCGAAATGCCTCTTTGAGCCGACCGATCGTCCGGTTTCAGCCGCAGAACTTCCCGCCATTCCGCCAGAGACTGCGACAGCCGTCCGAGCTGCCGATGGTTCACCGCCAGCTGCGTGTGGAAAAACACACTGTCCGGATTCCACTGAACGCACCGTTCCAGCCAGGCCGCGCGCTGTTCCCAGCGGCCGACAGTCTGCAGGTGTTCGGCCCGCAGGTGCTGCGTCCGAATCGACGGTGCAGAATCCGGCTCCTGCCACCGGTCCGCAGCAATCTGAGCAAGCCGCTGCAGAACCGACCGGCCAGCCTCCCGCATCGCCACCACCGCGTCTTCATACGTTTCCGGACCAAAAAGCGAAAACCCCGCGTCCTCCTGTCCGGCCAGAGAATACGCCGTCAGAATGGCTCCACGCAGGCCCGCTTCGGCCTCCAGAGCCTGGCGGAACAGGGCCTCTGCCGCCTCCGGTCGGCCGTCTCTCAAAGCCAGCTCCGCAAGCTGCATGACCGTTCGCCCCCCGGCAGGCTCCAGAAACCGACACCGAGTCACCAGACCGGCGGCTGCGGGATCACGAGCTGCGCCTGCCCAGAGTGCGGCCCGGCGAACCACCGGCGCCGCCAGCGGCGCCGCCAGGATCACCCGGTGACAGTGCTCCACGATCCCCGACCGGCGCACCTGTTCGGCCAGGACGTTTCTGAGATGTTGCTGCAGTTCCGGCTGATCCGACAAAGAGTCGATCCGGCGGCGCACCGCCAGACTGCCGGTGGCCGGCCACAGCCGCTCCATGACGGCGGCATCCGTCACTCCCGGCAGGCCCCGAAGAAACTGCGACCGAAGCAGATCGTCCTTCAGCCGGGAAATGGTCTCGTGAGCCTCCAGGTCGTCGGGACGATCCTCCAGATGCACCTGCGTTGCCTGCAGCAGACGACGCCGGGCGTCCAGCAGTTCCTGAGACAGCGGCTGCTGCGCGATGTGCACAAGCTGAATCGCGTCGGCATAACAGCGTTGCGCGGCCAGGTGGTCGAACACGAACGTTCCCGTCCCGATGGTCAATGCCGCCAGCATTCCGGCTTTGGCCAGTCGTCCTGGTGCCGCTCGCTCCCCCTGATAACCAGCGCGTTCTTCCACCACGGAAGGAAACATGGCGGCCAGTATGACGAACAGCGACGAAGCGGCCGGCAGCGCACCTCCATAATCGAACAGCGCCATTCCGGCCTGAATGAGAACGGCGAATGCAGGAACCACAGCCAGCGATTCCATCCCCGAATCGATGCCTCCGCTGACCGCCCGGCGCAGAACACGAATCGACTGAAACAGAACAGGCATTCCGGTCATCAGAAATGCCAGCAGCCCCACAATGCCGGCTTCCACCAGAAACTCCACGTACTGATTGTCGGCATTCCGAAACCACAGCTCACCGTTCCGGCTCTGATAGGGCAGCGTGGCGTACCGGTAGGCTCCCAGTCCGGTGCCGAACACCGGAAAATCGCGGACCGACTCCAGGGAATCCCGCCAGTGCTGCAGCCGCCGCGACACGCCGGAAGGCTCATTCAGAAGCGTGCCCAGTTCCACCGTGGCGATCCGACTGAGATTCAGAAACCACATCAGGCCGATCACGGACACGGCCGCCGCAACGACGGCCGCCGCGGCGCCCGGCAGGCGCCGCCGATCGCTGCGGGCCATGAACACGATCACAAAGGCCGCCGCACACACCAGCATGGCTCCGCGAGAACGCGTGGCCACGATGGCGCAGGCGATCAGGACGACAGCGAACGCAGCCGCCACCTGACCGCCCGTCAGGCCGACGACAGACTGCAGCATCCGCTGCCGCAGACTGCTTCCGGACACCGACAGCGGCATCGGAACATGACGCTCTCGCACCAGCAGAATGAGCAGTCCGACTGCACAGGCCAGGCCCAGACCCAGCCAGCCGGCCGCGTTGTTGGGATTGACGAAGGTTCCGAACGGATGCCCGTCCCCGGTCCACCACTCCGAACGAATCAGCAGCAGCTCCGATCGAAACATCTGTCCCAGCGCAGCCGTGGACAAAACGACCGCATTCGCTGTGCACACAACAAGAGCCGCCGCAGCGGCGCGGACCGACCGAAACTGTTCCGCGGCGACAGCCGCCAGCAGCATCAGAGCCATGAACTGAGCGGTCACCAGCCGCGTGTCGGCGGCGGACGCCGTTCGAACGGCCAGTTGTTCATCGGAGGTTTCCGGCAGCTCGTGACGCAGGTCGGCCTGCACCGCATGGACCATCTGACGGACCAGCGGCGCATGAACCGGAAGAAGTTGAATGACGCCGACCGCGACGATGGCCCCCAGAGGAAACGCGACAGTCGGAAAAGCGGTCTGCCGCGGGCGCAGCAGACAGGCCGCCAGACTCAGACTGCCCGCTGCGACCGCTCCGACAAGCAGCACGGCCCGGGCCAGCGGAATCGTTCCCCCGTGGATCCAGGGAACCGCGCAGACCGTGGCCAGCACAGCCACCGCGGCACCGGCATCGGCAACCCGGACGAATCGCGACATCCCGGACAAATCACCACCTTTTCACACATGGCTCCGCACGGAATCCGCCGACCACAGCGACGGATTCTTTCATGGCCGCCAGCGTAATCCGCCCGCCGGCTTCACCGAAGCGAATCCAGGTGAATTCCGGGAATGCCGGCGGTGTTCTCAGCAGAACCGGCTGTTCGCAGGAAACGCGCGGGCCGCGGGCAAATCGGCAGGTTCCGAACGACCGGGGGTCAGAGCGTGTCCGAAAGGGCGGTTGCTTCTGCAGGTTCCGTCGGCGTCTGAGTTTCCTGCTCGCGATACAGTTCGCGAATCAGCAGAATCAGTTCGTCTTCGAAAGCCTGCAGCCCCCCAATCAGTTCACTCATCCAGGCACATATGGAACCGGCACCCGGCGCTCCCTGAACCCGAATCGAACCGACGCGCCGTTCATCGACGACCAGAGGAATCTCAGATTTCCACGCTTCGTGGTCTTCCGCCCGGGAATCCCGACGCCACGCCGCATGATACTCCTCACCCAGAGAAGGAAGACTGACCATCAGTTCCACGCGATCCATGCCGAAACGTGACGCGAACTCCTTGAGCGTGATCCACAGCCGTTCCCAGTCGTGGTTGCCGTTCAGATGCACCTGTTCGGCCATCTGCTCACCACCGCCGGTCGGCCGGGGGATCATCGATCCGGCCAGCCGCAGAATTCTGTTGCGGACCAGCCCCATTTCCGTGTGCCCGAAAGATCGGGTCACAACGAGCAGGGACAGCGCCGTGGCCATGACAACCAGTGTCAGGACTTCGTTTTCCATGGCCGACCCGGCAATCGCTCCCAGACCCGTCAGAGCACACAGAGACCCGACCACCAGCAGCAGCCTCGAACCCGCATGCCCCCTGCGTTCCAGACAGTGATGCAGATGGCCCCGGTCCGTCGAATAAATGCTCCGCCCGGTCAGTTTTCTGCGGATGATGGCCATCGACACATCGAAAAGCGGAATCGCCCAGATGGCCGTCGGCATGATCAGCGTCGCCGCGCCGACACTCTTGATCGAAGATTTCAGTGCGATCGCGCCCAGAATGAGTCCGATGAGCATGCTTCCGGAATCCCCCAGAAACATCCTGGCCGGCGGAAAATTGTGAATCAGAAACCCACTCAGAGTTCCCGCCAGCATGAGAGCCACGAGCAGGCCGTCCTGCCGCCCTCCCAACACATAGGTCACCGCCGCAATCGAGAGACTCAGCACGATTCCTGTCGTGCTGGCCAGCCCGTCCACCCCGTCGATCAGGTTCAGAGCGTTGATCGCTCCCAGAACCCAGACCAGGGTGACAAGAGGCGCAAAATGGCCAAATTCGATCACGTAGCCAAACACCGTCACCCGACTGATGGTGATGTGGGCCCCCAGCATGATGAGTGCCGCGAGAATCTGTCCGGCCAGCTTCTGCCGCCCCCGCAGTCCGAAACGGTCATCAATCAGTCCCAGCGCGACAATGACCAGACTGGATATCAGCAGACACACCAGAAATGCGGTGTCTCCCCGGCTGTCCCGCAGCACCTGGGGATGCAGCCACAGTGTCGTGGCCAGCGCTGTGATCCCGGAAAGCAGAATGACCGGACCACCCACCATGGGAATCGGACGGCCGTGCAGTTTCCGATGATTGTCCGGTCGATCAACGATACCGAACCGGCGCGCCATGGCCGCCAGAAGAGGTGATGTCGCTGCGCTGGCGATAAAAGCCACCAGAAACGCAAGCAGATTCGGATCCATCGCGTGCAGTCACCCGAAATATCCCTGCCCGCAAATCTGCGAATCGCAGGGCGGAACGCGTCAGTACGGCCCACGCCGATCCTTGCCGAGCCAACACCCCCGTTTCAAGTGCTTCGTCCGAATATCACAGGAATCCGCCATAATCTTCACAGTCTTCTCAGAAAGCCTGTTCTCTCCATTCAGGCGCACAGCGCGCACGCCTCCCTGAAATACTGCCTTTCCCGTCTCCCGCACGCACTCAGAACTCGTCAGATCATGTAATCAGTCGTGCGTCCCAGGATGCGATCGATGAGATCCTGAGAGAGTTCGATCGAGGGAGAGCTGGAGGGATCCAGATCGGTGGGATTGATGCCGCAGTACACGGACCACGGTCCCAGGTGCCGCCAGCGTCCGGCCCGCCGCGGTTCACCGGGCATGACAGGGGTGGTGCACCGATTGCAGCCGATGGTCGCGTATCCCTGATGGTGCAGCGGATTGATGATCACATCGTGTTCTGCCACGTACGCATCCATCTGTTCATCAGAAAAGTTCACCAGAGGATTGATGCGCAGCACATTCAGACGCGGGTCGACAGACACGATCGGACAGCTTCCCCGCTGTCCGCCATCGGCTCGTCGCAGGCTGCCGATCAGAGCATCGTAGTCGTCCCGAACAGCATCCAGTGGCGCCGACTTCCGCAGCTCACAGCACTGTTTCTGCCCGTCCGGGGACAGATACAGAACCCCCAGTTCGGCCGTCTGTTCTTCCATCGTCTTTTCCGGAGTCAGCGTCCGGATTTCCAGATTGTACTCCTGGGCGATCCGGTCCCGTGTTTCCAGAGACTCTTCGAACAGCACGCCCGTGTCCACGAACAGCACGGGAATACGAATGGGAATCGTATGCAGCATGTGGCAGATCACACTGCCGGCCCGCTGCATGGAAGACAGAGCCGCCAGGCGGTCTCCAAACAGTTCGTGAGCCCACTGCAGCAGTTCCTGAGGAGTTCTTTCCTCGAACCTGTGATTGAGGTCGATCAGATCCGCCTGTGACAGCGCTGGCATGTTCGTCCGTCCAGGAAAACGGCCGTGCCGGTGCATCCGAGCGATCGAATCAGGTCGCTCCGGGTCCTGCAGAACACACCGTTCCGCACCCGGCAGCCGCAGGACGCCCCGGCACTTCTGGTTCAGAGGCGGGGATGATAACGGGTCCCGTGCGGCCGCGCAAGGCCGGACAGACCGGTTCCCGCAGACGGAAGCCACGTTCTTTCCGGCCGCTGCGGCCGTCCCGAAAGCCGGCGTTCCGGATCACGGCTCGGCAGCGTCCCACCACCAGCGAGACCGGTCCTGTCCCAGCGGCGTGGCGATGTCCGCCACGTGGTCGAGCCGGGAATCGACGGGGAATCGACGGGGGCTGCGGGCCAGCATGGCCATATCGCCGCGCACTCCTCCGGCCACCTGAATCACCAGATGGCGTCCGGAGTAGATTCGAAATGCGGCGGCCGTCATCAGCCTGTCGGGAACGGGCACCGATTCATGCTGCCATGTGCCTCCTTCCCGAAACGCACCCGCATTCAAAACGTGTGCCAGTTTTTCGTCGCGCTGAATCAGAGCCGCTGTAAGAGCCAGATCGAAAATGTTCTCCAGATCGGCGAAGACCGGATCCTGGCGGGCCAGTTCGGGAAAATGTTCGGTGAACTGCTGAGCGAACCTCGCATTGGCGCCCTCCGCTTTTCCCGTGGCCGTACGGGATCCGTCCGCGTTCACGATCTGATCTTCCGACAGACACCGCACGGACCGGCCTGTGAAGGCGAAGGCCGTCCCCGCCGGCGACATCCGAACCGCTTCGTAGCCGGTGGCCATCCACCACCGCAGCGCTTCCACGCTGCCCCCCCGGCGCTGTTCTTTCGCCGAGAGCAGATCGAAATAGCTGTCCATTCCCGGAACCCCGTCGACCTGACCGATTCCGATCTGCTTCATGCGGTAGTCCGCTTCGACAATCACCTGAGCGACCCGGGAATCCCGCGGGATTCCGCTGACCAGAACGTTCTGCAGTCCCAGCGTCTGTTCCAGGTGCCGGGTGAATTCCGCCACATTCCGCTTCGTCAGCGATCGGCGGTGTTCGGAAACGAACTGTTCCACGGCCCGCACCTGCTGCTGCTGCGGATCGATGCTGCAGCGGAAGAAACCGGGACCGTCCGGCGAAAACGTGCGTGCCAGAACAACCAGATCATCCAGCCGCAGCACCGGACGGCCGTCGGACACACTCAGCACGCGCCCGGTCTCATCCGCCTGCCAGTCCGCCGCCGGTCCGCCGATCACCACCTCTCCGGATTCCGGATACACGAACAGGTATTCCACGCGTGACAGCCCGGCCAGATGGCGCAGGTCGTCTGAAATTTCTTCGCCGGCATCCAGCATGCGGGACACGCGTTCCTGCAGACGTGACAGCGACACCAGCCGCAGCGACGACGGCTGATGCACATCCCGATTGCGGCTGGCCCGGCGAACGGCTTCCGCCACACGATCCAGTCGGCTGTCGTCGAACCCGATCAGGACGGACGCCAGCATCGCGGGACCTCCAACGAACACTCCCTGCTCAAAGGGAGTCATGCTGCCGCCTTCGCCATCGTCATCCACCCAGCGGGCCGGCGGCGACGTCTGTTCCCGGATGAGATCCATCAGCGGACCGAAATCCGCTCCCGTAGATCCCCCCTGCAGGCCCTGCATCACCTGTTCGGCCCGTTCCGCAGTCGCCGTGTCTCCTGAAAGCCGGGACGCATCGCGAATCCAGGCGGCAGCAGCTGCGAAATCCCCGTTTTCAGCGGCGGCCCGCGCTGCGATCCGTTTCATCTTCGCATCCGCCGGTCCCGGAACCGGTTCTCCGGCCGGAAGCACGTCCGAAGCGGATACCGCAGCCACGACCATCGCCACGACAGAGGAGACCGCTTTTCCGACAGCCGATTGAACAAAGGAACTCATATGAACTGACCTTGTCGGGCCGCAGGCCCCAAACGGAAACGAAGCATCGGCGGACATCGGCGCACAACGACGCCGGACACGACAGTGCCTGTCGATCAGCATCGTCCAGCCCGAACGCAGCGTCAAGAAATTTCCCCCGATTCCACAACCTGCCGGTCAGCCGGTCTCGGCCACTCGAACGATCTCGACGGATTGCAAAAACACTGACGGGTCCGACTGCAGAATCTCTGCCGGTTGCGAAGATTCTGCCGTCCGGACACCATCTGCAGCAGCGCCCTGCCC
>WFTL01000144.1 GCA_015485495.1 Planctomycetaceae bacterium | reverse complement strand
GCCGCGGGGCGGTTGCCGGGAGGGCCGGCAGCTTCCGGAATGACGCGCTGTATGGGTCCGGGAGGGACCGGCCGGTCTGCGGAGTCACGGCTGCTGTCCGCACCCCCGGTTCACGTCTCGCGATTCAGCCAGCCGATCAGATCTGCGAGGAATTCGTTCCGCTGTGGTTCGAATTCGAGCGTATGCCGCGCCTTCTGATAGCGGAGAATCGTCAGACGGGAACAGCCGAAACCGGCCACCATCCGGGCCGTGGAATGGCTGTCGATGATCTGGTCCTGTCCGCACAGCATCAGCAGCGTGGGAATGCGGATATTCGTCCCGTGGTCGTGGATGATGCGGTCCAGGTCGAGGCCGGCATTGAGGAACCCGCTGGTCACCCGGTGCAGAGCCAGTGGATCTTCGGCAATGAACTGCTGATACTCGGGATCCTGCGTGAACAAAGCCGGATCGGTCAGCGGAATGTCAACGCCTTCGAAGCGTCTGTCGAACGTTCGGGCCAGTGCCAGTTTTCGTCGCTGCAGAGCGGTGGGACGTACCCGAGGAACCAGGCCCGGATACAGCAGCGCCAGTCGATCGGCCGCATCGGGCCACAGAGCGGCCAGTGCCGCCGCGATTTTTCCGCCCCAGCTGACCGCCATAAGAGTCAGGGGCAGAGACGACTCAGAAGAGCCCCCCTGTTCGTCCCGGGCCAGGCGGATCACCTGCCGGACATCGTGAATCAGCCGCAGGCCGTGATCTGCGTGGCCACGACGGTATCCGTTCAGGCCGGAACCCCGACGATCCGGAAAGTACACTTCATATCCGGCTTCGGCCAGACGCTGAGACGACCAGGTGTACCACCCGGAATGGCTTTGAATGCCGTGCAGACCGACGATCAGGCCCCGTCGCGGTTCCCTGGCGGTCCAGTGGCGGAAATGGAGTCGCTGGCCATCGGATGTTTCGAAGCGACGAACAACCGCGTCAGAAGCATCGGACATGACGGAATGAGATCCACAAATCGACGGCCACCATGCCGGAACAGTCGAAGCGGCGTCATTTCATGAGCAGTTCCAGCGAATGCGCAAATGCTCCGAAAACGCCTTCCTCAAACAGAACAAACCGTACTTCGTCCGGCTGCCGGTGCCACTTCAAAAAGTCGAGGACGGCTTTCAGAGACACATTGGCGGCCAGATCCCGCGGATAACCGTACGCTCCTGTACTGATTGCCGGGAAGGCAACGGATTTGCAGCCCAGGTCGACAGCCACCTGGAGCGATTTCCGAAAACACGAAGCCAGCGCTTCCGCTTCTCCCGACTGCCCCCCCTGCCACACGGGCCCCACCGTGTGGATGACGTACCCGGCTGACAGACGCCCGGCGGAGGAGGCGACCGCATCACCGACGGGACAGCCGTTCGGATACTTCCTGCGTGTGTCTTCCAGAATATCGGGGCCGCCGGCCGCATGAATGGCCCCATCGACGCCTCCGCCTCCCGCCAGACGGGAATTGGCCGCGTTGACAATGGCATCGACGTGCTGCTGCGTGATATCTCCCTGAACCAGAAGCAGACGACATTTTCCTGCGTGGACCAGCATAACGGTTCTGTTTCTCCCTGACGGACGCACAGGACACAGGCAAACGGAACACAGGCGAACAGACCACGTGTCCGGGCCGGCACCGGAACGGCACCGCCGGCTGTGTTTCACCGCCGGGAATTCTACAATGAGGGCCGCTCTGTTCCCTCCGTCTGTCAGGATCTTCCGGATGAATCACGATTCCGCCATTCTGCGCCACCCGGGTCTGCTGAACCGACATCGGTGCCGACTGCTTGTCGTCGATGTCCAGGAAAAGCTGCTGCCGGCCATAGTCGGCATCCGGGATATCTGCCGACGCATCCGTTTTCTGCTGGACGCCGCTCAGCTCATGCAGGTCCCTGTCCTGGTTTCCGAACAGTACCCGCAGGGACTGGGCCCCACGACCCGGGAGCTGTCGCGGCACGAAGCCGTCTCGACATCCTTTGCCAAGCAGCGGTTCAGCGCCTGCGACACACTGTGCCGGCACATCGGCCTGTCTCCGTCGGACGCTCCGGATTCAGCCGATGGCCGTGATCAGGTTCTTCTGGCCGGCATCGAAGCGCATGTCTGTGTGCTGCAGACTGCGTTCGATCTGCTGGCCCGCGGGTTCGCTGTATTCGTGGCCGAAGACGCCGTGGGCAGCGGCACGGATCGTGACCGCGAAACCGCCATCGTCCGTCTGCGGGATGCCGGTGCCGTGGTCTGTTCCGTCGAAGGGGCCGCCTTCGAATGGTGCGAAACGGCAGAGGACGCGGTCTTTCGCGAATTCAGTCGGCTGGTCCGCGATCTGCGGGCCGATCTGCAGGGTCAGTCGGACGATGCGGCCGCCGCTTCTTCCGCTGAGATCAGCTCATCCTGATCCGTATCGATTCGGGAAAACTGCTCAGCCGTGCCCAGGAATTCCCGTCGGGACAGGTCGCCGTCCCGATTCCGATCCATCCGGCGGAACCACTGCGGGCCGTTCATCTGTTCAATCTCCGGCACAATGGCATCGGTCGATGTCATCTGCGGTGACATCATGACGGATCGGCTGAAGTCCTGCCATTCGGCCTGGCCCAGCCCGATCTGCAGCACGTAACGAGTGCCCAGTTCCGATTCGGCCAGTTCGCCGTCGCCGTCGGTGTCGTGTTGCTGAAGCACCTCCTGCCCTTCCTGCATCTCCCGTCGGCTGAGCCGCCGATCCTGACTGACATCCAGCAGAGAAAACAGGGTGCGGCCGTCCTGACGGACGCTCACCTGGATCTGACTCTGTTCAGCCAGGGTGCCGATGTCCAGAACCGCATTGAGTTCATCGCGGGAGAGACGTTCATCCCCGTTCACGTCGGCTTCGTCAAATCCGATGTTCATCTCCACCTCCCGCAGACTGTTTTGCACATCGCGAAACTCGTCTCGGATCAGATGATCATCGCCGTCGCCATCAGCGACAGAAAAATGCTGTCCGACGAAGGCCCGCAGCGTGCGGCGGGCATCGCCCGAACCGCCGTGCGCCCGGATTTCCAGCGGCATATCGTCCACGTGCAGCAGCACGCGGCCGCGGCGCAGCGCCTGCACGCGGCAGAAGCGGCGGGCAAAGGGCGAAGCCTGGATGGACACACGGCTGCGTCCCGACATCTCAGACAGACGAAACTCCCAGGACAGATGAACGGCCGGCTGCCGCAGCCAGATGCGCAGTTCCGAAGCATCGAACATCCGGTCCCCGGTGGCATCGGCTGAGGACAGGTGCGACCGATGCGTCCGCAGCACCGAAAACGGCAGACGGCCGGTGTCGTCACCGTATCGTCGGAGAATCCGTGCGGCAGCCGCATCCTGCCCGGCCGGACGGTCGATCTGAAAAAACGGCAGAGCCGCGGCATCCGGAGTGACCGGCGTGCGCTGATTGCGAGGATCGCGAAACGGCAGCAGCTCGGAAGCGCTCAGAGTCTGATCGTCATCCAGATCCCGAAACCGCAGCGTGTGCAGACCGTTCCTGAGTTCATCGGGATCGACCCGCCCGTTCCCGTTGCTGTCCAGAAGCACTCCCAGACGCACGGCAGACGCGGGGGGAACCGGCTGAGCGACGATGCGCATGGTTCTTTGCAGACGCTCCGCAAACCATTCCTGAAACAGATCTCGTGGAACGGCATGGCCGGAACCGTCCGGTTCGACAGTTCGTCCGATATCTGTCAGTTCATGCAGAAAAGCGTCCCGATTTTCGATTTCCGCCAGCTTCAGCAACCGGCCGGGCATCTGCCGCAGCTCATTCCTGCTCAGATCACCGGATCGGTCCACATCCAGACCGGCGGCGATCCGTTCGGCCGCCCAGAGACGGTATGGCTGTCCTTCGACAAAAATGCGCAGTTCCACAAACACCGGGCCGTCCGGCGCTTCGATCAGCAGCAGAATGCGGTCGGACTCCGTGCCGGTTTCATCGGCCGGTGCCGATGGTCCGGCGGCCACGGCCGCCAGCACCCCGACCGCCAGCACACATCGAATCCACTGTGTGTCTTCCAGTTTCACCACACCGCCCACCGCACGATTCTTCTGAAACACAGGCCTGTTCTATTATGGCCGTCCCTCTGTCAGGGAAAGACTTCCTTCTGTTTCGTGCCTGGCGATCTTCGGAATTTTCGATCCAGGCGGATTTTGCCGTCTTTTTCGGAGGACTTTGGGCGAAACCGGCTGGTTTGCACGTCCGCCCCGGCGGGTTCACAATAGAAACGGCTTTCGCTGCGTGCCGTACCGACGGCCCGCGTGCAGAATGTGTGAACGCTCCGACTGCGCAGACGGTCTGATGACAGCCCTTCCTCTGGATACAGATGCGTTTGAGATTCGCGTTACGAATCCGCTGACGACGCGGCAGGTGTTTCTGAAGGCTCTGCCGAAAATCCTGAAGCGTTCCCAGGGGACCCTGAATACCGATTCCCTCCGCCGAATCGTGGTCCATCAGGATCAGGTGCACCTGGATCCGGACCGGATTGCGGCGTTTCGGCGCTGCTGCCAGTTCGATGGTCAGGCAGACGGGATTCCCCTGCCGTTTCCGGAAACGTGCTTCACACCGCTCATGGCCGAAGCGATCGTATCGCCCGTGTTCCCGCTGAGTCCTCTGGGAATCATTCATCTGCGGCAGACGGTGACTCAGCAGGAACGTCTGGACCCCGGTTCACGACCGGATGCCCGCTGCGAACTGGTTCAGATGCGGGATACCGAACGCGGAATCGAATTCGATTTCGAGATGCAGCTTTCCGTTGGAGACCGCGTGCACTGGTCCGGACTGGGCACCATGCTGTCCCGCCATCCGCAGGCCGTCTCGCGTCGCCGGGTCCGCAGTTTCGAACGCGATCCGGAAACAGCCGATCTGCCGAAGACAATCATCACCGTTCCTGCCGACACGGGCCGACAGTATGCCCGGGCTTCGGGCGACTGGAATCCTCAGCACCTGTGGAAACTGACGGCGCTGCCCCTGGGATTTCGCCGTCCGATCGCTCACGGCATGTGGACCTTTTCCCGGGTGGCCGCCCTGGCTCTGGCCGGCGTGGATGCCGACACGCCCGTGACGGCGGAAGCGGCCTTTCGACGGCCGCTGTTTCTGCCTTCCACCGTGGAATGTGCTGCGTTCCCGCTGCATGCCGGTCATCGGACAACTCCTCTGGCCGTTCACCAGGTCCGAACCGATATCCCTCATCTGACCGGGCAGATGACACTGCGGCTGTGAACCGTCGGCCACCGCACAGCCGTCATCCGTTGTTCTTCTGATTCTTCCTGTTTGGCCCGGCCGGGGACATCCATGAAACTGATGACAACCGCTTCCCTGCAGATCGCTGCGGACCGGCAGATCATCTTCGATTACATCACCTGCGGGGACAACTGGCCGAACATTCTGCCGCCCCTGTTTCCGCTGGCCGGCATTCAGTCGATCACGCTGCTGAACGCGGACAGCCCGGGTCCTGGGGTCCGCCGCCAGGTGACCATGACAGACGGCATGCAGATCATCGAAACGATCGATGAACATCGTGCACCGACTGTTCACGCCTATTCCTGGGGCGATGGCCTGTCGCCTCCTCTTTCGCTGATCGTTCGGCGGGCCGCCGCCCGGTGGGTTCTGGAAGAATGCGAACAGGCGACTTCTGTCACCCGTGTTACATGGACCTACGAATTCACGCTGACCAGCCCTCTGGCACTGCCCGTGGCCTGGATCGTGTTTCGCAGATTTCAGACCTGGATGCAGCGCGGTCTTCAGCAGGTGCAGCAGGCGACAACATCAGAAACCGGGTGAACGGATGGCAGATGTCAGAAAACTGGCTGTGATCGGAAGCGGCGCGGCCGGCTGCGCCGCCGCATGGTTTCTTCGGCAGGCCGGTCACCACGTGACACTGTATGAAAAGAATGAAGCACCCGGAGGACGGATTCAGACCTGGCAGGGTGAAACGGCCTCCATCAATACGGGAGCCGTCTTCTTCACGAACTTTTATCCGCTGCTGTGGGAACTTCTGGGCGAAACCGGACTGGCCCGCCGCATCATGAGCTGTGACAAAGCGGTCGTGCTGAGCGACCGGCAGCAGCGGTATGCGTACAACGTCGCATCTGTCCGGTCGTTTTTCGGAATCCCGTGGCTGTCGATGAAGGAAAAACTGCGGGTCATCCGCCACACCGTCGGACTGCTGCTGCGCAAAACCCGGTTCGATCTGGCCGATCCTCGACAACTGGCCCGCTTCGATCACCAGTCCATCGCCGACTACGCACGGCAGCATCTGGGAGACACCATCTACCATTATCTGGTGCGTCCGGCCATTGAACCGTACTGGTACTTTTCGTGTGAGCAGGCATCGGCGGCCCTGATGATGGCTCTGCAGGCCGAAGTGCCCGGGGTGCAGTTCTACACGCTGCGGGGCGGAATGGAGCAGATCGCCCGGGCGCTGCTGAAGGATGTTTCCGTCCGGTTCCGCACGGAAGTGGTCGACGTTCGATACATGCCGGACAGCCGGCAGGTGCAGCTCCGTCTGAAAGACGCCTCTGAAACGGAAGTGTTCGACGGTGTCATCGTCGCCACACAGGCCCACCAGGCAGCCGCTCTGACAGCGTCTCTGGATGAAACGCTCGTCTCTCCGGAACAGCGTTCCTTCCTGGCAGAACAGAAATACGCAGCCTGTGTGACGGTCTGGTTTCGATCCGGTTCGATTTCCATGGGCGACTGCGGATTTCAGCTGGCTCCCACAGGTCCCGGAACGCATGGCCTGGCCGCCTGGACGGATCTCAGCCAGACAGAATCGGATTCCGCGGCCCCGAACGAACGTATCGTGGGGGCCTGGCTGCGGGATGCCCTGAGCCGGAAGCTGCTGGACGAGCCGGACGATGTGGTGATTCGGACGGCCTGGCAGGAGGCCCGTCTGTTCAGTCCGGAACTGCCGGAACAGCCTGCGGAGGCCGTGCATCTTGTCCGCCGGCGATGTGCCATTCCGATTCCGGAACCAGGCCGCTACCGCCGCATGGTGGACTTCCGGCAGCGGCAGAAGCCCCCGGTCGTGTTCGCCGGAGATTATCTGGCCACGGCCACCGTGGAGGGCGCTCTGCGCAGCGGCCAGACAGCCGCCGCCCTGTTCGGAATCTGACGGCAGCTTCCCTGCGCTGTCAGAAGCCGTCCGGAGCGATCGGTCCGGACGGTTCTGTTCGATCAGAACAAAGGACCTGCACAGACTTTTGCCCGGACATCGCACCGGTTCTGAACGTTTCCCGGGACCTGCCGTCTGCGAACAGCACCCTCTGTGTGTCAGGCGAAAATGTGTGTGTCAGGCGAAAATGTCTGTCACCACGCGGCCGGCCACGTCCGTCAGGCGAAAATCGCGTCCTGCATGGCGGAAGGTGAGCCGTTCATGATCCAGCCCCAGCAGGTGCAGGATCGTGGCATGCAGATCGTGAATGTGCATGCGGTTTTCCGTGGCGTAATAGCCGTATTCGTCGGTCGCTCCCCAGGCCATTCCGCCCTTCACGCCTCCCCCGGCCATCCACATCGTGAACCCGTGAGGATTGTGATCGCGGCCGTCGCTTCCCTGAGCGGTCGGAGTGCGGCCGAACTCACCGCCCCACAGAACCAGAGTGTCATCCAGCAGTCCGCGCGCTTTCAGGTCGGTCAGGAAGCCGGCGATCGGCCGATCCACTTCGGCCGCATTTTTCGTATGACCATGGTACAGATTCGAATGCTGATCCCACTGGACTTCGCTGTCGCTGTGCGTCACCTGCACGAAGCGGACGCCCCGTTCCAGAAAACGTCGCGCCATCAGACACTGGCGTCCGAAGTTTTCCGTGACCGCATTGTCGATCCCGTACAGCTTCATCGTGGCTTCCGATTCTGCCGACAGATCCTGTGCTTCCGGCATGGCCGACTGCATGCGGAATGCCAGTTCGAAGGACTGCAGCCGCCCTTCCAGCAGCGCATGGGGTCCGGCAGTCTGCAGATGTCGGGCATTCAGAGTTCGAAGGAAATCGAGCTGGCGACGCTGATCCTGCAGGGGCCGACGAGGATTGCGAATGTGACGAACCGCCGCCTGAGTCACCGGCTGACTCGCATTGCCGATGGGAGTTCCCTGACAGTATGCCGGCAGAAAGGCGGCCCCCCAGTTGTTGACACCGCCGTGGGCCAGTGTGGGACAGATGGTGATGAACGCCGGCAGATTTTCGTTTTCCGTTCCCAGTCCGTAGGTGACCCAGGCTCCCATGCTGGGACGCACGAACTGGTCGCTGCCGGTGTGCAGTTTCAGCAGTGCTCCGCCGTGGGCCGGATTGGTCCCGTGCAGCGATCTCAGAATGCACAGATTATCCACATGACGGCTCACATGCGGAAACAGCTCACTCACCGGCAGACCGCTTTCGCCGCAGCGGCGAAAGGACCACGGACTGCGCAGCAAAGCCCCCTGTTTCGCGAATGTCACCCGCGGCAGATCGAAGGGGAGCGGTTTGCCATGATCCCGATTCAGCAGCGGCTTCGGATCGAAGGTGTCCACATGGGACGGGCCGCCCTTCATGAACAGAAACACGATGCGCCGTGCCCGTGCCGGAAACATGGGAGGCTGAGCCGTCTGGGAAGACGCGCCCGTGGCGGCCTGTGCGTCCCGGTGCAGCAGGGCCTGAAAGGCCAGATGGCCAAAACCCAGTGCGGCCGTCTGCAGAAGCCGGCGTCTGTGCGGCAGGGAGGCATCGATCATGATTCACCTGATGAACAGAAACTCGTTAGCTGACAGCAGACTCTGACAAAAGGCCGACCAGGCGTCCTGCAGAGCGGCCGGATCCGGCCCGGCTGCCGTGGTGTGTGCGTCCGCGGCCTGTTCGATGAATGCCAGAGACTGCCGGATTTCGTCTTCCGTGGCCGGGCGGCCCATGATTCGGATCCAGGCGGTGCGGATCGCCTGGCGAGGATCCGGATCATCCTCCATCAGAGCCGCGGCCATGGCATCCGACGACGAGAGAATCAGTTCCGAATTCATCACCCACAGGGCCTGCGGAGCGACAACCGTTTCCCCGCGGTGGCCTGTGGGAACGGTCGGATCGGGAAAATCGAACTGCTGAAACAGAGTATACAGATTGTTGCGGATCACCGGCAGATAAACAGCCCGGCGCAGGCTGTCGTACTTCGTGTGATCCCGGGAGGTGTGATTGAATACGAACTGGCGGTTCCGCAGCGGCACGGTTTTGCCGCCGGATGTCATGTCCAGACGACCGGACACCTGAAGAATGCAGTCCCGAATCTGTTCGGCATCCATCCGCTGCATGCGAAACGTCCACAGCAGATCATTGGCCGGATCGATGGCTGCGGCGTCTGCCGCCTGCGGATGAATGCTGTCCATCCGGTAGCATGAGGACAGCAGAATGTCCCGATGCAGCCGTTTGATGTCCCACCCGGACTGAATGAAGCGGTGCGCCAGCCAGTCCAGCAGTTCCGGATGAGTCGGCCGCGCTCCCAGGCGTCCGAAGTTTTCTGTCGTGGCCACGATGCCGCGTCCGAAATGCCAGTTCCAGACGCGATTGACAAAAACCCGGGCCGTGAGCGGATGATCCGGATCGGTCAGCCACTCGGCCAGTTCCCGCCGACCGCTCTGATCGTCCGGGAACGTCACAGGAGCCTGCGTTGGGCACAGCACGGCCGGTACGGCTCGCGGCACCGGCCGTCCCAGGTTGAGATGGCTGCCGCGGATGTGAATCGGCAGTTCCGTCACGGTGTCCTGTTCGGTCACTCCCATGGCCGCGGGAAGATCGGGCGCGGTGCTTTCCAGCAGCCGGGCTTCTTCCATGAGAGCGTTGTAACGGGCCAGCGTGTCGGCATCGAAAGCGTCAGCCGGCCGCGCCGGAACCGCCAGAAATCCGGCCGGATCCTCCAGAGCTTTGCGAACGGATTCCAGAAACGGATCGTCCAGAGCCGCCGCGTCCGGTGTCTTCTGCCGCCGCGCCTTCCATGCGGCATCCACGCGTGAGAACAGAGCGGCGTAGTGAGACCGAACCGCATCCGGCCCCTGTTCCCGCAGACGATCCCACGGTGCGAATACCGGATCGTAACGGTGGTAGTGCAGATGGGTGCGGCAGTGGTGAAGGATCCGCGGATGCACTCCGAAATCCCGGGCCACGGTTTCGAAACGGCTGAGCGGATCGTCCGGATCCACGGACACGGCCGCTGCCAGATAATCCGCTGCCTGACGGCGGGCCGATTTTCGCAGAGCCGTCATGGCATCGGATTTGTACCGGGCGGCCGCCGCTTTCTTTTCTGCGATCGCCTGATCCACCGGCTTCATGCGTTCGCGTTCTTCTTCGGTGGCGAATGAATGTTCGTACCAGAAACGGATGGCTCCCTGCTGTTTTTCGGCGAACGTGCGCGTGCTGCGAAAAATGGCTGCCAGAGCGTAGTAGTCGGCCTGTGTCAGCGGGTCGAACTTGTGGTCGTGGCAGCGGGCACAGCCCAGTGTCAGACCCAGAAACACTTTGCCCGTCACGTCGATCTGTTCGTCGATCGTGTCCATCACCAGCTTTTCCCTGTCGGGTTCAGCCAGCACCTTTGCGCCCAGCTGAAGGAACCCGGTCGCGGTGAGTGTTTCCTGGTCGGCATCCGGCAGCAGATCACCGGCAAGCTGTTCGGTCAGAAAACGATCGAACGGCTTGTTCGTTCGGAAGGATTCCATCACGTAGTCGCGATACCGCCAGGCATGACCAAAGGCGATGTTTTCATCGAGTCCGTTGGAATCGGCATAACGGGCCACGTCCAGCCAGTGCCGGCCCCAGCGTTCTCCATACTGCGGTGATGCCAGCAGGCGGCTGACGAGCGATTCCCATGCCCGGTCCGACGGATCGCGAACGAACGCGTCGACCTGTTCCGGCGTAGGCAGCAGTCCCGTCAGATCGAGTGTCACTCGGCGAATCAGTGTCCGCGGATCAGCAGCAGGAGCCGGCTGCAGACCGACGGCTTCCAGCCGCTGCAGGACAAACGCATCGATGGGAGTCTGGACCCACCGTTCATCGCGCACCATCGGAATCGGCGGCGCTGCAACCGGCTGCAGGGACCAGAAATCACGGACATCCTCCGACGACACCGACGGCGTCTGCAGGTCTTCCGGGGCGGCGGTGCGCGGATCGGGCAGGCCGCGATCGATCCATTGCTCGAGAATTCGGATCTGAGCGTCGGACAGACGTTCTTCCGGTGGCATCTGCAGAGCCGGATTGCTGTACCGAACCGCTTCCAGAAGAAGACTGTCGCCAGCATGTCCCGGAACGACGGCCGGACCGCTGTCGCCGCCTGCCAGCAGAAAATCGCGGGCATCCACCCGCAGCCCGCCGCTGCGTTCTTCTGCGGAATGACAGTCGTAGCAGTGATCGATCAGCAGGGGCCGCACATGTTTTTCGAAAAACGCGACACCGTCGTCCTGCCCCCGCACGACCGACAGACTCGCCATCAGTACCGTCCAAAGAACCGGCAGACATCGGAAACGTCCATACCAGCCAGGATCATTCATCAGACGGACTCTGAATTCAGCGGGACGCGGAGGAGGAAAAAAATCCGTGGGGCGGGGCGGATTTTCAGTATACGATCGGTCGACAGGAATTGCAGCCGCTGAACACACTGCTTCGCCGCGGCTGCAGAAAAACATCCCGTCCCGGCATGTCGTGCGGACTGATTCGGACAAGCCGGACAGGAACTCACTTTCGACAGACGGCCCTCCTGGGACATGAGACCGACAGCCAGCCATCGCTGACCGCTGAACGCATCAGACGAAAGAACGACACATGATCCGAATGATTTCTGCGGGACTCCTGATGGCCTGCAGCCTGTCAACGGCAGCTCCGGCCGCCGGGGAACCTCCCTTCCGTATCGTGACTCTGGGCGATTCCATCACGAAAGGAGTGCGGGAGGGTGTCGCTGCGAACGACACCTTCGGGCAGCAGCTCCAGCGGCTTCTGACAGAACAGGGCGTATCCTGTGAAATCATCAACCAGGGGGTGGGAGGCGAACGAACGGATCAGGCCCTGGAACGTCTGGACCGGATCATCGCTCTCCAGCCTCGTGTGGTGACCATCATGTACGGGGCCAACGACAGCTACGTCGATCCTGGACAGACGAGCAGCCGCATTTCATCTGCAGCCTTTCGACGGAATCTGATGGAAATCGTTCGTCGCCTGCTGCGGGCCGGAGTGGAACCGGTTCTCATGACATCTCCGCGCTGTGCCGCAACGGTTCGTCCCAACGGACTGAACGAAAACCCGAACGTTCGTCTGGAAGCATTCATGGACGAATGCCGTTCGGTTGCCGAACAGGCGGATGTGGTGCTGATCGATCACTACGCCGACTGGTCCGCTGCAGAAAACGCCGGACAGAATCTGGACGACTGGACGACGGACGGACTGCACCCGAATGCCGCCGGGCATCGACGAATGGCCGAACGGATGCTGCCGATCCTGCAGGAAATCGTGGGTTCGTCGGTTTCGTGCGTGCCGTTTCGTGTTCGCCGTCAGGTGATCCTGAAACACGACGCCGGCGATTTTCTGTGGTTTCACCCGCGTCCGGTGGCTGTGCCCGCACAATCCGGAAGACGGGGCGTCCTGATCACGCTGCAGAAACATCTGAAAACATCAGATCACTACTCCGGGGCCAGCACACTCTGGACAGCCGACCTGGGACACACCTGGCAGGGACCGGACACGCCGCCGGAACTGAGCTGGGTTCAGGACGGAGACGTCCATGTGGCCGTTGCCGATGTGACACCCCTGTGGCACGGTCCCACCGAACGCGTGATTGCCATTGGAGCTCAGGTGCGCTACAGCCCCGACGGCCGTCAGCTCACCGACCGTCCCCGTTCCCATCAGACCGCGTATGCGGTGTACGATCCGCGCACGCAGTCGTGGGCACCGTGGAAACAGCTCCCTCTGCCTCCGGATGAACGCTTCGATTTCGCCCGCTGCGCCTGCGCCCAGGGAGATGTCCGGCAGGATGGTTCCCTGCTGCTGCCGTTCTACACCGGACGATCTGTGAAGGAACCGTTTTCCACAGTCGTGCTCCGCTGTGAGTTCGACGGGCAGACTCTGTCCTTCCGGGAACAGGGGAATCGCCTGGAACTGGATGTCGCCCGCGGTCTGTACGAACCGTCTTTGATTCGGTTTCAGGATCACTGGTACCTGACGCTGCGCAATGATGAGGCGGGATATGTGACCCGCAGTCGGGACGGACTGCATTTCCGTCCGGTCCGCCGCTGGCAGTTCGATGACGGACAGGACCTGGGCAGCTACAACACGCAGCAGCACTGGCTGGTGCTCGGAAACGGACTGTTTCTGGCGTACACAAGGAGGGGTCTGAACAATGATCACATTATGCGGCATCGCGCCCCCCTGCTCGTCGCCCAGGTCGACCCGAAGCGACTGCACGTGGTGCGGTCCACCGAACAGATTCTGGTTCCGGAACGCGGCGCCACACTGGGGAATTTCGGAGCGGCTTCCATCACAGACGACGAGGCATGGGTGACGGTGTCTGAAGGAATCTGGAACCAGGACGCGCTGCGGCGGGGAGCCCAGGGAGCCACGTTCGTGGCGCGTGTGCAGCCGGATGACAACCGCCCGGCCGCCGCTCCCGCCACGATGAAGCGGCTGCTGCAGGGAACGGAACCGGTTCGCATCGTATGCTTTGGCGACAGCGTGACAGGGCTGTACTACCACACCGGCGGGCTGCGGGCCTGGACCGATTTCCTGGGCATGGCCCTTCAGCGCGCGTGTCCCGGATCGATCCCGGACATGATCAATGCGGGCATCAGCGGACACACCACCGCCCAGGGACTCGATCGGATCGAGCAGGACGTTCTGAGCCGCCGGCCCGATCTGGTCGTCGTGATGTTTGGTCTGAACGACATGGTCCGGGTGTCTGAAGATGCTTACCGGACAAATCTGGAAGAGATTGTTCGCCGTGTGCGAAAACAGGGTGCCGAAGTGATCCTGTGCACTCCCAATGCCGTCATCAGCACGGACGATCGCCCGGTACCGCGGCTGGAACGCTTCTGCAGCATCGTGCGGGCCGTGGCCCGGGACGGGGATGTGCCGCTGTGCGACATCTATCAGGCTGAATCAGAACGGCAGCAGACGGATTTCGATGCCTGGCGGCGGACGATGAGTGACGAAATTCACCCGAACGCCGACGGACACAAACGGATCGCTGAACAGGTGGCCCGGATCATCACCGGAAAAACCGTGTTCCTGGACGATGTGGAACCGTCCGGTCCCGGCATTCCCGGCACTCTGAACGCCTGCCTGACCGGGCAGCCGGTTCGCATTCTCGCCATGTCTCCCTTCGATGCGATCATCCGGACGTCTCTGCAGGAACTGTTTCCGGACGCCGACATCCGCGTGGAATCCTGGGAGACGGCACAGCGGTCCCTGCCGGAACTGACTCAGGAAGCTCAGCGCCGTGTCCGGACGGAAGCACCCCACCTGGTCCTCCTGGCTCCACCGCGATCCGCCGCCGCTTCGTCGCGCGAAGAATTCATCCGTTCGCTCACATGGCTGATGAACTGGTCGCTCCCGTTCAGCAAAAGGGACCGGGATGTCGTCGTCATCCATCCGGATGTGCTCGATCCGCAGAAAACCGATCGAAGCCCGGACCGGCGGACGAACACGTGGCAGGACACACTGTTTCGACAGCTTGTGCGTGCTCAGGATCTGCCGCTGGTGGATCGGATGCCCGGAGACGACAGGTCACCCGAAGCCGTTGTTCTGAGATGGCTCAGGCGGCAGAAGGAAATGATGCCGGCGGAGTGACTGTCGGAGCCGGTCCTTCGGAAGAAAGTCCGGATGCACCTGGCAGATTCGCACCGGTCGGCAGGGGAGCGGTCAATAAAAAACGGAGCACAGCGCAGATGGCCGTGCTCCGGATGGTGCAGTGGGCTGTCATGGGACAGTCGGCAGTCCCTTAGTGATGGCCATGATGACCGTGATGACCAAAGTGCCCATGGAATCCGTGATGTCCATGGTGGTAGCCGTAGTGATGCCCGCCCCAGTAGCCATGATGGTGGTGCCCCACCGATACGCTGATCCCCGGGCTGTAGTAGCCCACGTACGCGGACGGATATACCGTCGGAGAGGAGTAGGTCGGCACCGCATAGGAATAGACGGGAGCCGCCACCGGATATCCGCTGCATCCATGTCCCGCTTCGGCCGTTCCGTTGAGGCCGAAAATTGTCAGTCCGCCGACAACCGCGGCCGTCATGATCCACGCTTTCATCGTCCTGCCCTTCATGAGAAAAGTGTGTGAGAGATGCCTGTGCCCACGTGTTCGCTTCGGCACTGCCGCCGAAAGCAACCGCTTCGCACTGCCGGATTCGAAACGCAAGGCCCGTGCCCAAAACCGGCAAAAACGGCGAAACCGGTGCCTAGGAAAAAGTCTGACTGTTTCAGACGGTTTTTCTACACGTTTTTCTGAAAAGAGGGCAGAAGTCACCGACATCCGTGTTTTTCGGTTCCCGGGACATTTCGAAGACCATTCCGAGAGATGTCATCACATTCACGACAGCCTGTCATCAAAAGGATGTCTGCTGTGTGGACGGAAATCGCTGGTCCTCAGCAGGTCAGATTTCGCGGTCTGTCGTTTCAGTCACCGCTGGCCGGCCGGTTCCTGGGATGTTCATACCGACCGGACCCTGATCGAAACAGGCCGGTGTTTCTCCGGACGGACCGGCCCGAAGCTGCGTTTCAGCTGACAACGTCTGTGCAGGAATCTCCGCAGCTGACATGCTGCGGCGTGTTTCCCGACAGCACTGCAGTTCGCACATCATCCGCTGAAGGGCGGACATCATGACCCGGATGCCCCGGATACGCTGACCGGTGGCGCCCGCACTGTCCGTGCTGTCAGCCAGGTGACCGGCAGCGAGTGCCACGGTGTCTGCGTCTGTCAGCAGTTCACGGAAATGCCGGGTGCCCTGCATTTCACGGTGAATAGACAGGGTCAGTTCGTCCGCCAGTGATACGAGATGAACATCCGGAGCGGGATCGAACCCGAAAATCGGAACCGGCGGAAGCACGGAATCGGTATCCGGCAGCAGATCCGAACAGGATGTGCCGCCACAGCAGCAGGCATCGGAAACATGGTCAGCAGGAGAATCAGAATCGGCCAAATCACTCGGTTGATCAATGTTCGGCGCAGGTGTCTGTGATGGATGTCTGTCGTAATCGTGGTCCTGGCGGCTGTATCCTTCATGGTCCTCATGGCTGTGGCCTTCGTGGGCCTGAATCAGAGGAACGGCCGGCAGAACGATAAAGAAAATGGCGGTGAGCAGAAATCCGGGGGGCAGCATGAGGATGTTCCTTTCTGGTGCTGAGGGCACGGGAAGACCGGAAATATTCGGTGGCTGCACAGGGGGCAAATATCGTACCGGCTGAAATCGTCCTCGCTGGCTTCCGGCAGCGGGTCATCGGATCGAGCATGTGACTGCCGGGCAGAAACGATCCACCGCCACTGCCGCTTCCGGCAGCAGGTGCGTTTCAGCGGCAGGATGCGTTCGAGGAAGACATCGCGGAACATCCTGTGTGTCCGGCCGGGCAGCTTCCGATCGATCGGAAAGCCGGCAGTCGATCGAACGAAAAAGGAACAAAAGAAGAAAAAACCTGCAGGGACATCGCGGTTTCCGGCGTCTGTGTCTGTCGGGACCGTCACGGTGCCGTTCCGATTCCGGCAGCAGACGGCTCCGGATGCTGGCATTCCTGTTTTCCGGTCGGAGAACGCAACTTCGGTCTGTTTCGGCCTATACCGCGAAGACTGCTTTGCGATAATGTGTCGCTGGCAGAGCCTTCTTCATTTTCTGTAACGACCCCATGATTCGCGGCACTTCCCAACACCGGTGGCCGGTCCTGCTGACGGCAGTGATGATCAGCGTTCAGACTGTCATCAGCAGCGCTGCGGCTGTCTGCGGCAGTGTCAGTCCGTGCATGGCGGTTTCCGCTGCCGGAATACCGTCGTGCTGTAAAGCATCTCACGGCTGCTGCTCAAAGGAAGCGGCCTGCTGTTCCGACAGAACAGCAGAGTCACGCTGCTGCTGTGACCGCCATGAATCGCAGCCGGCCGTCCCGGCGGAATCTCAGGACGAGGCCGGTCCGCGGCAGCCGTTTGCGCCGGGCCTGATCCGGCCGGCGGCGGTGCCGGTGCATCCGTCCGTGACAGCGTGCCGTCTGCCATCGGACCATCTGAATCCGTCGGCATGCACGGTCGACGCCCGCGCACTGCTGTGCGTCTGGCAGACATAAGCCGGCCGCAGCATGTTCCCGCCGAATGCTCCCGTATCTGCTGTGCGGCGGAAAACCCTGTGCATGTCCTGCAGCCGAAAAGATT
>WFTL01000143.1 GCA_015485495.1 Planctomycetaceae bacterium | reverse complement strand
GGGCAGGGGGCCAGGGGGCAGAACGGCCCGTTCAGCGGCGGACAGTCCGCAGTTCGTCTCGAAGGTCCAGGTAGTCCAGCGTGATGCGGACGAGTTCCCGGTTGTAGAAGTCGTCTTTGAAGATGTCGTCGTCTTCGTCGTCTGAGTAACCGCTGGATTTTTGAATGATTTCTTCCTGTTCTTCTTCCTCGCGGCGGATTTCCTCTTCTTCTTCTTTCAGGGTTTCCAGGTTCAGGGAGATGGTTTTGCGATTCTTTCGTTCTTCGTAGCGGGCGATGGCCTGGCGCACTCTGTCGAAATCGGTGCTTTCGCTGACGCGGCGGCTGCTTCGCGCAGCCAGTTCATCCTTCATGGCATCGGTCAGATAGCTGCTGTAGGGAACATAGCCGGCGCGCTGAATCCGGTCGAAGGCCAGGGCGTTGTCCAGGGAATCTTCACCGATGTCCCGGTGGTTCAGAAGCGACGGCAGCACCACATCCGAAGTGACTCCCCGGTTCTGCGTGCTGTCGCCGTTGACACGATAGAATTTGCTGATCGTCAGCTTCAGCGCGCCGTGCTGCGTTCCGAACAGGCTGGTAACAGGCATGACGTTCTGCACCGTGCCTTTGCCGTGCGTCGTGCGGTCTCCGACAATGATGCCGCGGCGGTAGTCCCGGATGGCCCCGGCGAAGATTTCCGATGCAGAAGCCGACAGCCGATTGCAGACGACGATCATGGGTTTGCGCCACTGGACCTGCGGGTCTTCGTCTTCCAGAACCCGGACGGAATTGCCCGGTTCCCGCACCTGAACCACGGGGCCGCGGGGAATGAACAGGCCGCTCACTTCCACGGCTTCCTGAAGAGCCCCGCCGCCGTTCCATCTCAGATCGACGATCACGGCATCGACGTTTTCACGGTTGAACCGTTTCAGCACGCGGCGAACGTCGCGGCTGGTGCTTTTGAACAGTCCGCCGGCGGAGGCTCCGCTGAAGTCCCGATAGAACGACGGGATGTTGAGGACACCGATTTTTTCTTTCCGACCGTCGAACCATGTTCCGGTCTCGATGATTTTCCCTTCCACGCTCTGGTCGGGAATCTCCACCTGCTGACGGGTGAGCACGTAATCGACAACCGTGATTTCTTCCGTTTCGTCGTCCAGCGTGCGCACACGCAGCAGCACTTCCGTGTTGGACGGGCCGCGGATGTAATCCACCACTTTCGTCAGCTTCATCTCCACGACATCCACCAGTGGTTCAGGTCCGCGCGGGCCGTCCGGGTCCACTCCCGTGATGCGGTCGCCCTTTTTCAGGCGTCCGTCCGCCGCGGCCGCTCCGCCTTCAATGACCTCTTCCACGATCGTGTAGCCGCTGTCGACGTCGAACCGCAGGCGGGCTCCGATGCCTTCCAGATGCTGAGCCATCTGAATCTGGAAGTCCTGCAGTGTCTGTGGAGACATATAGCTGGAATGCGGATCCAGACAGTGCGTCATGGACGACAGATACTGTTCCAGGATTTCATGCGGTTCGGTCTGTTCCAGAAAGTTGCGGGACCTGTTGTAACGCACGTGCAGCCGTTTGCGGGCTTCGTCCGGTTCGGTGTCTTCCAGGTACAGCATCAGCAGATCGAACTTGATGCGTTTGCGCCATCGTTCGGCCAGTTCGTCTTCGGTGGCCGCCCAGTCGAGTTCGTCCGGATCGGTCACCATTTCTTCATCGACGGAAAAATCGTGATCCGCATCGATCAGCTGCGCGATCAGATCGGCGCGTTCGTTCATCCGCTGACGGATGCGATTGAACACGGTGAGGGCGAAATCCACGTTGCCCGCGAGGATCTGATCATCCAGAACGGATGCCGACTGATGGAATTCGTCGATATCGGACTTCAGGAAATACAGCTTCTGCCGGTCCCAGGTTTCCACGTACCGTTTCAGAAGCCGTGCCGACAGGTCATCGTCGATTCGAGGATGAGCGATATGGCGGGATTCCACCATGCGGGCCACACGCCGGGCTGTTTCTCCGTCGCTGTCCCGGAAGGCGATGCGGTCGCCGGCCAGAGCAATGCCGGTCGCAATGGCCACAGTGCACAGAACGAAAGTCCCGCGAAGGGAAGGCCTTGCCATATCGAAGTCCTTGAAGAAGAAACGGCACCACAGTCCGGTGCCGGTACGAGACCGAATCACACGCGACGACACGCGGCCGGCAAACCGTTCGCCGACACATACTGTTGCCGCACCCGCCGACTGCCGGGAACGTTTCGGCCGGTTCCGTCAGATCCTAGAGGACTTCCCCGTGCGGCCGCAAGGTGTTTCACGAGGCAAACATACGCTAAGGCCGCAGCGGCGGCCTGTCATCCGGATGCCGGCCGGACGTGTCGGTCTGCGCTGTGTCCGGGTCAGCGGAAGGGCAGGGCCGGGCGAACCGGTCGGAGCTGCAGCGCGCGAATCCATTTCTGCGGTTCGTCTCCAAAAGCTTCAGCGTCGGCTGCCGTGTGAGAAAACATGAGGGAGAACTGGTCACCGGAACCGGCCGTGCACAGATAGTAGTCCCGGAAGATACGGACGTCCTTCACCGTGCCCTGAACACGGATGTGACGGACACGCCACCGGTCGTCGTCGCGGACCGTGGCTTCGCTGATGATCCGGCCCTGGAGAGGGCCGATTTCCCGCAGCACGTCCGATCGAAAATCGGCGTCCGATGTGTGCTGTCCCGGAGCCACCGCGACACCGGACGAAATGTTGCACTGGGCGATCAGACTGCCGTTGCGGATCTGACGCAGCATCATCATCTGGTCGGTCCGGTTGAATTCATGCCAGTCGCGCCCGTGCTGCAGAACAAGACGCCAGGGCGTGGACAGGCGGAAGGGGCGGTCGAACAGCGAATCGTCTGTCTGTTCGGGAACCTGTCCGGACGCATCAGGGGTCTGTGTCCAGCGCACCGTGATGATCGCATCGATTCCCGGACTCACCGGACCGGCCGACCGTTTTTCCTTCAGCCGGCATTCCAGCCGTTCAATGCAGCGATCGGTTTTGCTGAACGTCAGTTCTCCGGAAACGGTCGTGGAAACGGCGGAACCGGAAACCGCTCCTTCGGCCGTGCCGCGGAACACGATGATCGCTTCGCGGCCATTCTGAGAACGCAGTTCACAGGTGAGGGACTGTTCTGTGACCGCATCGATGCCTGTCAGCCGCGGCAGCAGCCAGGAATCTCCGTTCCATTTGTCTCCCGTGCCGACATCCCGCTGCGGCAGCAGACCGGTACAGGGCAGGGGATCGAACGGCATCATCAGCAGATCGTGCTCACGCTGCGACAGCAGTCCGCCTGCCGCTGCCGCTTCCATCCGGTCGATGCCGCCCCGCACGTGAATGACCGCCAGCCCGGACGGAAGCTGCGTGCGCGTGCGGTGCTGTTTTCCGACCTGGATGGCGGCCTGAGCCGTTTCATACCGTCGAATCGCTTTCAGCATCCCAGGACCACCGAATTCCGACGGGAACTGCCGCTGCAGAAACACGAACCGGACTTCGGACGACAGATTCCACGACTGATCACCGGCAGCGGTCGGAGTGGTCAGTGTGCCGGAAATCGCGACTTCGGCCTGAAAACGAGACGTCCGGTTCGGATCGACCCGGACGGCCAGAGGTGCCACCGGAACTGGGCCATTCGCTTCGGATTCAGAAACGGCGAGGACGTGGCCACATTCCGACAGCACGCCGATGGAAAACAGAACCGGCAGAAATCCTGTCAGGAATGTCCGGACAGTCATCTGGACGGAACAGCAAAGAGGAACCGAACGGGGCGTTTCACGCATGACGGCAGTTCCCGGTGAAGATTCCCAAAAACACGGATGCCACAGTCGTCAGCCGGCGGCAGGCGAAGCGTATCGAAACGGCCGATCAGCGTCGACAGGGGGCTCCGCAGCCGATCGCTGAAGAAAGACGCCGGTCAGGAAGGCAGGACCGGGCAGGGCAGGGGCGCAGGAGGCCGGCGTTCGTCTACAGGCGGTCCATCGCGCGCAGAAACTGGATTTCCAGAGTTCCGATGTCGCCGAAATGCTGTTCGAAATCGGCCAGACGCTGTTCGGGAGGATAACCGTCCAGACGGCCGCGATCTGTGACGAGCTTCAGGTAAGAGGACAACTGGCGACGACGGACCGGATTTTCCAGCAGGAAGAAGGTCAAAGCCCACGATTCGCTGTAAGCGTCCAGGGCCCGCTGACGGAACAGATCATCGGAAGCGATCAGGCGGGCGAGGGTCCCGCCGGGGCGATGCGGCCGGTGGCGGGTTCGGAACCAGTCATAGCGTTCTCGATTGATTCGGGCCGGCGAATTTCTGCTGTGCCGCTGCCGCATCACGGGTGGTTCCAGCACCGTGGCCAGACCTTCCACCAGCCACAGCGGTGTGGTTCCGATCCGGGAATGAATTCCGATGTTGTAGCTGACCTGATGGATGGCTTCGTGAACCACCGTGTCGGCGGTGTCTTCTGAGATCGGCACGGATGGACCGGGCGGCCCGGATGGTCCGGCCGCGGATGCGGCAGATCGGGCGGAGCCTGTCTGATCGAACAGGACCACACGATTGCTGACCAGCGAATAATAGCCCTGCAGACCCGGACTCGGCTGCAGACCATCGTGGAGGCAGTAGCGGATGAACTCAGTGCGGGTGGAGAAAACCAGAGCCACCAGGGGAACATCCGGGGGGCGGACGGCAATGCGGCGCACCCGAAAGAACTGTTCCACGTCCCGAAAAATGTTTTCGAACAGTTCTGCATACAGTCGGGCCTGGCCCCGCGGAGCGCAGACGATGTAGTGCGTCGTGCCGACCACTTCGTATCCGCGTCCGGTTTCCGCGATCAGAGACGACCGAAAATCACTGATCGTTCCCGGACGCCAGGTCCGTCCTGTGGGGGTTGCCTGTCGGATTTCCGGGACGGGCAGCTCCGTCAGGCGTCCGTGGGAATCCATGAGCACACAGCGGGTGCGGTTCAGCGATACGATGCGGCCAACGTATTCCTGGTCGGCATGGCGCACGGCCACCAGAGGCGCCGCGGCGGCCGAACCGGTTGCCAGGCCGATCGACAGGGCCGCCAGCAGTACGCCGGCTGCCTGCCGCCGGACGCAGCGATGCGGTGCAGACGGTGGAATCATCGGAGAATCGACTGTCATGAGCGCACAACGTGCATGGGACGGGGGATGGCTGCTGTCCTCCCCCGGTCAGGAAATCAGGAGAAGCGTTTCCAACCGTAGTGCGCCCGTACAGACAGGACCTGCCGGTTTCGAATCCCGGCAGCCTCTGCGGTGTGCCGGCAGCCGGCGGTGCCTGTTGTGCGGATGATCCGGATGGTGCAGGTTGTTCCTGCGGCCGACGTGTGTCGTCAGGACTGCGGATGGGATTCGGGGCGGCTGTCCCGAAGCGTGCTCATGGAACGCAGGTCCTGCCGGCGGCTGTCGGGATTCATCACGGTGTTCACGCCGTTCTCTTCATCCAGCCGCTGCAGAAACGCTTCCAGTTCGGGGGTGTAGATCCCGCTGATGGCGGATTCATTCGGTTCATCCCGGTGCAGTGATGACGCACATGTCAGCGGCGGTGTGTCCGTCAGCCGGCCGACCGGCTCCGTGTCGGCCGCCGCACTGCCGCCGTCGGAATCATTCGGGGCAGAAGCAGCAGGAGCCATGTCGAACTGAGGGTCACCGGCGATGGACGCGAGCCATTCTGTCAGAAGCGAGGACACTTCATGTGCCGACTGGATTCGATCGTCGCGGTTCTTGATGAGCATCCGGCTGACCAGGCGGCTGATGGCATCCGGAGTATCCGATCGGATGTCTTCGACGGGAACCGGCTGTTTCGTCTGATGGGCGAGGATGCGTTCTGCCAGCGTGCCTCCGGGAAACGGCGGGTGCCCGGTCAGCAGAAAGTACAGGGTGCAGCCGAGTCCGTAGATGTCGGATCGGCTGTCGACCAGATGGCTGTCGACCGCCTGTTCCGGAGACAGATAGTCTGCGGTTCCCAGGACACGTTCGTCGTACTGCCGCGTCAGATCGTCTTCGTTCGGATCGCGGGCACTGGCCAGACCCAGATCCAGAACTTTGATCACTCCATCCGTGGTCAGCAGAAAATTGGCCGGCTTCACGTCGCGATGCACCAGTCCCGCATCGTGAGCCCAGGCCAGACCGTCGGCTGCCTGACGGATGCAGTCGGCCGCCTGACGCATGCTCAGCGGTCCGCAGCGGCGCACGAGTTCCGCCAGGTTCTCTCCCTGCAGATATTCCATGGAAATGAAGTGGATGTCGCACTGGCCGTCACTTTCGCAGTGCAGACCGTACACCTGGACGACGTTGTGATGGGTCAGCCCGGCTGTCAGCCGGGCTTCGCGTTCAAAGCGGGGCAGGTAAGAGGCCTGGCCCGCTCGTTTCAGGGGCAGGACTTTGAGAACGCAGAGGCGGCTGCTGTCGATCTGCCGCGCCAGATAAATGGTGCTCATGCCGCCCCGAGCCAGTTTTTCCAGGAGACGGAAATTTCCCAGGCGGAATCCGCGGTGCCGTCCCTGCAGCAGTTTCTCAGCCTGCCAGGCCGTCAGGTCACCGGACTGCACCAGGTATTCGGCGATCTTTTCGGGCGATGTTCCGGGATCGGGAAACGTGCGGTCCAGTTCGGCCAGACGCGTTTCGGGCAGCAGTCCGCTGGCGAGAAGAACATCCCGAAAAGCGGGTCTGGTGGAAGAATCGGACATCCGCGACACGGTTCCTGGCAATCGAAATTCTGCCGTTGTGTGTTCCGGGCAGGAAAGCCACACTGCGTGTCAGCGTAATCGGATGTCTGCCGTCTGACCAGTTATTTCATTCCGTTCCGTCGGGGCACATCGGGCAGGTTGGGAAATGTCGTCGGCGCCGAACCCGGCAGAATCGCCTCAGCAGAAACAGATTCGTCAGCGGATCGGGCAGCTGCTGCTGTGGGGAGGCGGCCTGATGGCAGTGCTCGTGTTTGCCGACCGCAGCGGCGTCGGCAGCCTGTCGTTTCCGGCGTTCTGGTACCGGTCGCGGAGCGCACATCTGCTCGTTACGGCCGTCCTGCTGTTCAGCGGATTGTGGCTGCTGCGAGACGGACAGAAGGATCGCTGTGCTGCGGACAGGGATCATCGCGCCGCGGACGGTGCGAACCGGGACAGGGTGGAAGAAGTGGACCGGACAGCGGACCGGCCGATTTTCGAAAACGTCCGGGTGTACACGCGGCGCCGCTGTCCACTGTGCGATGATGCACTGGTCGTCCTGCGGCAGTACCGCGCCTGGCTGCCCGAAGTGGAACTGGTCGATGTGGACGAACGGCCTGAACTGGCCGAGCAGTACGGCCAGTGGGTTCCCGTGGTGGAGATGGACGGACGCACGCGGTTTCGGGGGCACGTGGATGCCTGGGTTCTGGAACGCATGATTCAGGCACGCTGCCGGAGACGTTCGTGAAGATTCTGGGGATATTCGCACGGTACCCGGAACCGGGGCGCACCAAGACACGGCTGGCGGCGGCCGTGGGCGATGCGGTGGCCGCCGACCTTTATGACGGGTTCGTCAGAGATCTCACGGAACGTCTGAGTCGGTGTGCGGATGCTGTGTGGCTGGCGGTGACTCCGGACACCCCGCCATGTCGGGCATGGGTTCGGACGCTGCCGGTGTCGCAGCCGCCGGCAGCCTGTCGGGTGATGGCTCAGCCGGACGGTGATCTGGGAGAACGCATGGAATGGTTTTTCGATCAGGTCGCGCCGGGGTCGGATCGTCCTGTCGTGCTGGTCGGTACGGACAGTCCCGATCTGCCACGGGACCGCGTCGAACGGGCGTTTGAGATTCTGGCCGGGGGGCAGGACGGTCTGGCTGTCGTTCCGGCGACCGATGGCGGCTGCGTGCTGATTGGCCTGGCCTGTCATCCGGACGGTCTGTTTCGGGAGGTGCGGTGGAGCAGTCCGCAGACGCTTCTGGATCTGCTGCAGGCGGCGCGGCGGCGCAGCATTCGGTTCACCGTGCTGTCTCCGTGGTACGACGTGGACACGGTCGACGGCCTGGGCACTCTGGCCGGGCTGCTGGACGCGGCATCGGACGCTGAAAAATCTGAGTGTCCCGTGACGGCCGAACGCATTCGTTCGGTATTCCCGCGTCAGGACGGTTAACCGGTTCAGAAAAATGAACTAGAATTCCCGTCTCATGATCCTTTCCGTCGTTCTCGGACGAATCCCATGTCTGCCAGTGAAGTCAATCTGTCCGGTTCCCGTGTGCTGATAGCCGACGACAACGATCAGAACCGGGAACTGCTGGAAGCCTGGCTGGCCGATGAAGACTATGAAGTGCTCATGGCCACGGACGGGCAGGACACGCTGCGTGTGGTGGAATCCGGCCAGCCCGATCTCATTCTGCTGGACATCATGATGCCGAGGATGAGTGGATATGAAGTCTGTGAGAAGCTGAAGAGCGATCCGGAAACTTCAGATATCCCGGTGCTGATGGTCACGGCGCTCAATGAAATGGGAGACATCGAAAAAGCCGTGCAGGCCGGCTGCGATGATTTTCTCACGAAACCGGTCAATCAGCTGGAACTGAAAACACGCGTGCGGTCTCTGCTGAAAGTGCGGCATCTGGCCAGTGAACGGGACCGGCTGCTGGCTTATCTGGAAGAAATGGAGTATCGCGTGCTGTCGTCCGGCCGGTCGGAATGACCGGCCGGACGCGGCGGGTGTGCTGTGTGGTCAGATTCGAACCGGGTTTCGAACGGCCGATCCCGTTTGAATTCCGCAGTTCGGGTTTGATGGATGATGACAGACGAGGTGTTTTTCGAAGCGCCGGTGGTCGTGCTGAAACGCCGTCGGGCTCAGCCGTTTTTCGGGCGTCACCCATGGGTGTTCGCCGGAGCGATCGATCGTGTCCGAACGGCCTCGTCCGGGGAACTGTCCGCCGGAACGCAGGTGCAGCTTCATGCTGCGGAAGGGGAGTTCATCGCCTGGGGGCTGTACAATCCCGACAGCAACATCCGTGTTCGTCTGTATTCCTGGGACAGGAACCGGCCGATCGATGAAGACCTGCTGGGGCAGAGAATTCAGGAAGCTGTTGCCTGTCGGCGGCAGCGGTACGATCTGACCGGGGCCGGAACCGCGTGCCGGCTTGTTTTCAGCGAAGGAGACGGGCTGTCGGGCCTGACGGCCGACTGGTACGCGGGGTATCTGCTCGTGCAGTTCACCAGCCGCGCTCTTTACCGGCATCGTGATCTGCTCATTCGACTGCTGACAGAACAGGTGCGGCCCCGCGGTGTCTGGATGCGGACGGAAAAGGGCATTCGGGAACAGGAAGGCCTGGAAGTGTCCGACGGCCCTGTTGCCGGGGAAGAACCGCCGCGGCCGCTGTTCATTTCAGAAGGAGATGTGCAGTTCGGCGTGGATGTTCAGCAGGGCCAGAAGACCGGCTTTTATCTCGACCAGCGGACGGCCCGGCAGGCGCTGACCCGTTACACCCGCGGACATCGGATTCTGGATGCGTTCTGCTTTTCCGGAGGGTTCGGGCTGTCGAGTCTGGTATGCGGTCAGGCCGACCGCTGCGTGGGACTCGATTCTTCGTCGGCCGCTCTGCGCCTGGCAGTGGCCAATGCGGAACTCAACGGAGTGGCGGACCGGTATGAATGTCGGCGTGGAGACGTGAAGCGGCTGCTGGCGGATATGGCGGAGCAGGGGGAGCAGTTCGACACGGTCGTCCTGGATCCTCCCCGCCTGGCACGGACCCGAGCCGGTCTGCGGCGGGCACTGCGGGCCTACGAAATGCTGAATCGCCAGGCACTGGCCGTCCTGCGTCCCGGCGGTATTCTCACCACCTGCAGCTGTTCCGGGCTGGTGTCGCGGGAGCAGTTTCTGGAGGTGATTGCCGAAACCGCACGGCACAGCGGCCGGCACATTCGCATTCTGGAAACGTTCGGTCAGCCGGACGACCATCCGGTCAGTGCCGTGTGTCCGGAAACGGCTTACCTGAAAGTCTGCCTCTGTCAGGTGAGCTGAACAGCAGGCAGACGCAGGGGAACAGCAGGAATCGTCCGGCATCCGGCGGCGGGCCGTGTGTCGGTGAATTTGGGAATCCGGCGGGGCCTGCGGACAGATTCCTCTGACATCTCGGAAAGGCAGCTTCCTATAATTGCTGCGGGCCGGCAGAGGGCGGTGTCTGCGGATTTCGGGCCGCCAGTGCAGTGTGATCAGATTCGACCGGGGCGGGCCGTTTGGACGCGTTCAGCGCTTGCGGGAAGGTGAAGACAGCGTGACAGAACAGCAACTGACCATCGGCAGGTATGAACTGATCAACTGCATCGCTTCGGGAAACACCACGCAGATCTGGGAGGTGTCGGAAACCGGATCGCCCATGCAGATGGCGATGAAGCTGCTGTTTGAAGAAGCGCTGAAGGATCCGGCGGAAAAAAACACGCTTCGTCACGAGTTCAAAGTCGGAAAGTCGCTGGAACATCCGGGATTCGTTCGTTTCCACGAGCTGGAAGTGAATCGGGATCACGGATTTTTCATCATGGATTTCGTGCGGGCTCCCAGTCTGAAGATGGCGATCGCCGCCGGGCTGCCGGCCGTGCAGGCCGGTTTTCAGAAGCTGGCCGAAGATCTGTGCCGGGCGTTCCAGTTCATGCACGATCAGGGCTGGCTGCATCGGGACATCAAGCCGGACAACATTCTGGTCAACAAGGCGGGCGAATCGAAGATCATCGATTTCTCGCTGTCCTGCCGCGTGAGAAGCGGTCTGGGAAAAGTGTTCGGCGGGAAGGAAAAAACGATTCGGGGCACGCGAAACTACATCGCTCCGGAAACGATTCTGAAAAAACCGGCCGAACCGCGCACCGACCAGTACAGCCTGGGAGTCACCTTCTTCGAAATCCTCACCGGCGGACTGCCATTCGCCGGCGCGTCTCCCAGCGATCTGCTGAAAAAACATCTGGCCGAAGCCCCTGTCGCACCGTCGGCCATCAATCCGAATGTCACCACCGAACTGGATGAGATCATTCTGAAGATGCTGGCCAAGAAACCGGCCGATCGGTTCGCCGATATGCAGGAAGTCGGAACGGCCCTGCGAGGACTGAAATGCTTCCTCGAAGATCCCGTGGAACTCCACGAAAAAATGCTTCAGGAAGAAAAAGAAAAGCAGGCTCTGTCAGTGGACAAACGGCTCGACAGCCGGGCTGATGCCGAACGAACGGCAAAGGGAATCAAAGCCCCGGCTCCTTCGCCGAGAAAAAAGGCCGCTATGACTGCGGCGCTGAAAAGAGAACTGGAAAAGGAACGTCAGAAGAAGGCCGCTTCCGAAGCGGCTCCCACCCAGCCGCCACCCGCGGCTCCCATGCCCGGCTCGCCGGTGCCCGGTACCGTTCCTGGTCAGCCGGTTCCCGGATACCCGATGCCCGGGATGATGCCCGGCCAGCCCATCCCCGGCCAGCCCGTGCCCGGCTATCCGATGCCCGGGATGGTGCCCGGTCAGCCGGTGCCGGGCTATCCGATGCCCGGGATGATGCCCGGACAGCCGCTGCCGGGTCAGCCGATGCCCGGATATCCGGCCGCCGGTCAGCCGATGCCGGGCTATCCGGTTCCGGGAACGCCCGTCCCCGGACAGGTGGCGCCGCCGATTCCTGCCGCTCCCGTGCCTGGAGCAGCAGGACCTGTTGTGCCGGGCACGCCGGCGGTCGGTCCGGGAGGAACACCGGCTGCCGCGCCGGTGCCGGCTGCCGGTGTTCCTCCGGTTCCCGGAACGACGCCGCCGGATCAGGTGCCCCCGCCGGCGCCGCAGATTCGTCCTGGAGGACCGCACCCGTCGGCGGAAAAGGAAGCGGCTGCGCAGGATGCCAGCGAAGACGATCTGCAGAATCTGATGGATCTCATCGAGTAACCTGCGCAGCGGCGTGGTTTCACGATTGCGTCCACCCGCCGCGGCTGACAGACTCCGCTCGAACTGTGACAACGCACGGCACGACTGCCGCTGTTCGCCTGCCGGGATTTTTCCATGAGACACGTTCTGCCGTTTGAAAAGCCGATTTTTGAACTGGAGGAGCAACTGGCTGCTCTGGAAGCCCAGCCGGCTCCCACGCCGGCTGTTCAGGACAGCATTCAGCGCATGCGCGTGGAAATCACCCGCATGACGCGGGAACGGTATGAGAACCTGGACCCCTGGGAAATTGTCCAGGTATCACGGCACCCGGAACGTCCCCAGACGGCCGACTATCTGGAACTGCTGTTCGATGAGTTCGTGGAGCTGCATGGAGATCGGGCTTTCGGAGACGATCGGGCCATCGTCACCGGATTCGCGAAGCTGGACCGGCGGCGGGTGATGGTCGTGGGGCACCAGAAAGGACGCACGCTGAAGGAACGCAATGAATTCTTCTACGGGTGCGCCCATCCTGAAGGATATCGGAAAGCTCGATACAGGATGAAAATGGCCTCACGGTACGGCCTGCCGATCGTCTGTCTGATCGATACTCCCGGTGCGTATCCTGGTGTTGGAGCCGAAGAACGGGGACAGGCGTACAACATCGCCGTCAACCTGCGCGATATGTCGACTCTGGAAGTGCCCATCGTGTGTGTCGTCATCGGTGAAGGGGGATCGGGCGGAGCCCTGGGAATCGGAATCGGCGATCATGTCGCCATGCTGCAGAATGCCTACTATTCCGTGATCAGTCCCGAAGGCTGTGCGGGCATTCTGTGGAAGCATTCCGAACATGCCGACAAGGCGGCCCGGGCTCTGAAATTCACCAGCCGGGATCTGCTGGAACTGGGCGTCGTGGAGGAGATCATTCCGGAACCTCTGGGCGGGGCCCATCGCAATCACCGTCACACGGCCACGGCCGTCAAAAGCAGTATCGTGGCGGCCCTGAAGTCCCTGGAAACGCTCAGCGTGGAAGAACTGCTCGAACGCCGTTATCAGAGATTCCGGCGGATCGGGGTGTTCGAAGAAACCGGTTCCGCCTGAAACGGCCAGAAGGGCAGACAGCCGTTTCGGCCGCAGGTCACATGGCCGAACCGTGAACGGCGGGACGAGTCGGCCGCCGGCCCCGTCTTTCCGATGGTCCGGACCGTCGCAGCACGGAAACACGAACGTCCGATAATGTCCGTTATGTTCGGTTATCCGCGTGTTTTTCCCGCGATCAGCCAGCCAGCCGATTCCCACCGCCGGACCCGGCCCGCCGGACAGAACGTCGCTGACCAGGCCGGTCGCCGGGCGTTCCTGGTCATCTCAAAGACCGCCGCAGCCGCCGCCGCAGATCGTCGTCGCCCAGGTCATCGAACGCAACCCGCAGACGGTCCATCTGGCTGAGAATGCGGTCGTCCAGGCGTGTGGTGATGTCGGTCCTCGGATCCGGATCGTTTCGGGCCATGGTGACATCGGCATACCAGTCTTCCAGAACGGCTGCCTGGACCGCCGGCGGCACGCCCTGCAGGTGCGTGCGGGTGCGGAAGATGATGGAATCCGGATCCGGATAGAACTCGGCAATCAGTTCCAGCAGGCGACCGGCCGGTTCCGTGTCCCCGGAGTTCTCTGCCCTGTTCTCCCGCCGGCCGATCGGATTCGACCACTTTCGAAGCAGATCCCCCACCGCTTCTTCCGGGAGAATCCGCAGTTCGTCGATCCAGTCTTCACGCTCCGAAGGACTCAGCCGGTTCCAGCGGTCTTTCAGACTGTTTCCCACCGTGCGCTGCCATCCGGCCGGGAGAACCGACAGAAAATCCCGATAGGACGGAGACCGCGAACGGCCGTAGCCGTCGGAATCCTGGGAGGGACGCAGCCGGTCGTCGGGCCACCGGCCGTCCGATGCCCCGTCCGGATCCAACGGCCGTTCGGCAGGCCAGGACAGACTGTCTTCCGGTGAATCCGAGGAGCCGAAATCGTCGGCGAAGACGTCATGGAAGCTTCCTTCCTGTCCCGGGCGGTCATGAATCGATTCCAGTTCCTGGCTGTACCGGCGGAGACTGTCCCGAATAAGCGGGTGGGCGTCGTCCGGAATGAAAGGGCGGATGTTGTCCAGAATCACGCAGGCCACGTAACCGGTTTTCGATTTCAGCACGGTTGCACGGAGACTGTCCGAAAGCGTGATGGCGAAGAAGGTCACCACCAGAGCTGCCAGAACGCCCTTGAACAGTCCGAACAGGGCGCCCAGTTGTCTGTCGAACGCTTCGAACCGGGCTTTTTCAATGGCGTTGTTCAGAAAGCGGGCCACCAGAAACGTGGCCAGCGAGAACCCCAGATACAGCACGAACATGGCGATCCAGTGCCGCAGCTTCTCCGATTCGATGGAAATCAGAGGTTCGATCTGAGGAGACAGACGGTCGGAAAAGCGGAACGCCAGAACAATGGCCACGATCCACGTGAGCTGCATGACCAGGCCGCGCGCGGCACCCTGCCAGCCGGCATAGATGAGAATTCCCAGCATGACGAAGTCGTACCAGAGCATCCGTGCTGTCTCTTTCTCGTCACGAAAGTTCGCATTGTTTCGGCGCGGAACCACGCAGCGGGACACACCGTCGCAGCAGGCGCGGGCGGCAGTATAGGGCAGCTGCGGCAGAAGGGGAAAGCCCGCTTTCCTCGCGGCGGACTCTGTGTCGGCTCCAGCCGCTGTTTCCCTGTCGAATCGACATTTCAGATGTTCAGAAAATCCGATTCCCACTATACTGCGGCGGTCGGGCGACGTGATGTGGGTATGACCGGGGGCGATCGGTTCCCCTTTGCCGATCAGACGCCCCGGACCAGAATCCTGTCCGCCGCGTTTCAGGGATGTGCACGGCAGATGCAGACGATCATCACGAAACGGGCAGGCCGTTCTGAGCAGGCGGGGACGATCTCTGGCCAGGTTCTGCTGCGAACCGCCGTACTGGTCGCTGCCGCCGTCGCCGCCCATCCTGTGTTCGCTCAGTCAGACCCGGCCGGTCCGTCCGGTCCGGATGCTGCTGAAACGGCGGCCGTGCGAGCGGCCATACCCACATCGCCGCAGGACATCGTTGCCGCGATCGGTTATCCGTTCGCGGCCATTTTCGTGGTCGCGTCGATCGTGGCTCTGTGGTCGGCCATCGAACGTCTTGTGCTGCTCCGCCGCCGCCGCGTCATTCCCCGGGCCTTTGTCGATCGATTTCTGCTGCATCTGCGGACCGGGCGGATGGACCAGCCGAATGCGGTCGCCGTCTGTCAGCAGAACGGCAGTCCGGTGGCGGAAGTCTTTCTTCACGGAATCAGAAAATGGGGCCGTCCGGCCGTGGAAGTCGAACAGGCCGTGATGGACGGCGGAGAACGCCAGGTGGCTCTGCTGAAACGCCGCCTCCGGGTGCTCAACGGCGTGGCCACCATCACACCGCTCATCGGTCTTCTCGGAACGGTGACCGGGATGATCGAAGCGTTCAATAACATTGCTGACAGCAGCAACGCGATGGGGCAGGCGGAAATCCTCGCGTCGGGGATCGCACTGGCCCTGCTGACCACGGCGATCGGACTGTTCATCGCCATTCCCGCACTGACGGCCTATATGTACCTGGCCGGCCGGATCGATGCTCTCGTCGTTGAAATGGATCGCCTGGGACAGGAAATCGTCTGGCTCATTTCGGCCGAAGCGCTGCGCGATCGGGGCGAAGTGTCCCCGGCCGAATCTCCACGATCCGGCAAACAGACGGCCCGTGCATCCACCTGACGCGGCGCCGAACACAATGTTGCTCCGATCGTTCCTGCTGCCGTCCCGCTCCACGCGGGACCGCCTTCACACGACAGACGATCCGGTCAGTCCGAAGCCACCTGCGTGCCCGGAGGATCCGGCAGCAGAGGCCGGTAGCGGTAATAGACTTCCAGAGTCAGTGTCGCCAGGCTGGTTTCCAGCAGCCGGCCGCCGGCACGAGTGTGCATGCCGCTTCGCGGCGCCCAGCTTCCCCGCGCCGGGCCTTCGGTTTCCTGAGCGGCCAGCAGGTCGGCCTGCATCCGCTCATTCCAGCGGTCCCATTCTGCTCCGCCCCAGTTCCGCAGGACCTGAGCGACGAAGTAGGTCGTGTACCGGTTGGAGAACGAATCGGTGCCGTCCAGCAGTTCGATGCCGGCCCGCAGATCTCCGTCATCACGTCCCCAGCCCAGATACATGCGGGACAGCAGGGCCATCGCCGTGGCACTGGTCCTGAATGTTTTCTTTTCGGCTCGGTATGCATAGCGACCCCGGCCGTCGATCTGCACGCTGTCCAGATAGCGGCGGATGCCGTCCAGCGTGGAATCGGGGATGCGGAAGCCCGCTTTCCGGGCGGCCATCAGAGCCATCACCTGTATGGCTGTGACAGACGTGGATCCGGCCTGGCCGGGAACATAACGCCACCCGCCGCCGCGGGGATCCTGCGAACGAATCAGAAACCGCACGGCTTCTTCCGCCGGCCGCCGCAGCCGCCGGTCCCGTGTCATGGCAAATGCTTCGCACAGCACCAGCGTGGCGGCTCCGTGCACGTAATACGCTTCATTCGGTTCGGCATCCTGATTGCCCTTGTTCAGAACGCCCCGCAGATCGTAGCCGTGCGGAGAACGGATTCCGATTCTGAGAAGATAATCCAGTCCCGCACGAACCGGACGTCTGAATGAGCCCGTGCGATGAGTCTGCCCGGCAGCCAGAAACGGCAGCATCGCATAAGCTGTGCCACCGATCGGATTGTTCACCGTGCCGCTGTCTCCGGACGGGCCGGTGTGTGTGAAATCCCACCAGCCCTGCGGATGCTGCACGGATACGAACCATTCCAGGGCTCTTTGCACAGCCGATTCACTGGCGGCTGACCCTCCATACTTTTCCAGCATCCGCTGCCGGGCCGCCGCACTGCGGCTGTCGGCGAACGACGCGTGTTCGTCCGTCGGCCCTTCCGCGGGAACAGAGGGTGCATCCGGTTCTTCCGCGGCGTCTTCCGTCGCGTCCCTGTCCATGTTCTCGGTCAGCTCTGTCGGCTCGTCGACCTCCGGTTCTTCCGGAACATCCTCGGAAGGTTCTTCCACGGGTTCCGGTTCCGGTTCTTCCACGGGAAGTTCGGTGTCTTCTTCCTGCTGCCGACCGGTTTCTTCGTCCGGAATCTCCACAGGCAAAGGTTCGTCCAGTTCCACAATGTCTTCCGCGAACGACGCCATGATGGGTGTCGTGAACGGGTCGGAATCGATCTGCAAAGTCACCAGGCTCAGCACGAACAGCGTCAGCAGAATCAGCACGACGCTCGTTGCCAGAGACCCGCGGCTGCGATTCAGTTCGTCAAGAGCCGTGCGGTGCAGCGGTTTGAGGTCGTCCTGGCGAACTTTCAGACGGACACGCGAAATCATGGTCAGACGGGCCGATCGCAGACGTTCCACGAGCGACCTTGTGCGGCGGCGGCCCCGGGCCCGCATCCGTCCGGTCGCACGGCCGGATGCCCACCGGCGCCGTCGGCCTGCCCGGTCGACCGGATCCGGTGTTTCGCCTTCACGAGCATCCCCGGACGAATCCGGCAACGAATCCGGCGACGAATCTGGCGAAACGATTCCGGCGGCGTCGGTCGGCGGAACGGCTTTCGGGGATTCCGTCACTGACGGGGGCCGGTCTTCTGAACCGCCGCCCTGCTCTGTCGAAAACACCGGGGCAGCGGACGTGGCCTGAGGAACCGCGGCCAGAGACGATTCGACCGCCGCCAGCGCCGCCCGCAGTTCGTCCGGAGGCGTGGATGCAGCCTGTTCGGCCAGTTCGGCGAAACGCCGGGACAGTTCCAGATACTGTTCGGAAAGCCGGGCGTGCTGAACGGACGCGGCGGCCGCGTCTTCCGCACGGCGCCGCAGATGTCCGGCGAATGCGTCGGGCGTCTGAGGAACGCAATTGTCGGAGGGACGGTTCATTTTCTGCCCCCGAGCCGTGTCCGAAAGGGCGATGCCGCCGGTTCCGGCAGCAGCATCGCAGCGGTGCCCGCCGGATGACAGCGGGCGGCCGAAGTTCCAGTGTACTGCCCTGCCCCGCTTCATCAATCGCGACGGCGGATCGCTTTTCCGGATGGACGCGGTCCCGGCAGGGCTCCACACGCTTCCGGAACGGAGAGCCACATGTCTGTGAGAACGCCGATCTGCGGCGAAAATCGGCTGCAGAACCGTCCGGGGGTCGGTAATATGAAACAGGCAGAAGTGCTGTCGAAGAACGGTCGGCGCTGCAAAAGGCCGGGCAGGCGACGCACCGGTATCCGGTTCATTCGGCCTTTCGTCGGTCCTGAACGGAGAACCGCATGGACTGGAAACGTCTTTCCTGGGTCGACTGGTTTCTGGGAGTCGGCGCGGCTGTCGGCTTTTTCGTCTACGGAATCGTCTGCATCGTCACGCGTCAGGGAGTGTTCATGATCCCCTTTCACAAACTGGGACAGGGTTCCTCTGCCGACAGCATGAATGTTTCCGGGCTGGCCGCTGTGCGGACGGGAGTGGCGTATCTGATATGGGCCGCCTTCTGCCATATGGCAGGCATCTGGAAGGCGTCTCGACGGCTTGACGAAGACACATGGGGAAAACTCTCGATGGCCCTGTTCGCTGCCAGCGTCGTGGCTCTGCTGTGGGCAATGGCTGCCATGTGACGCCCCGTCCTTCCGTGTCTGCACGGATGCCATACCAGACGGTGCGGCTGAGGTTCCCGTCCGTCCGCTGCCCTGCCTCTCCTGTTCCGCTGCTGCCGCCGTTGTCTGGGTAGCGGTTCCGTCAGTTTCAGAATTTTCTGCATTCCCAGCGGACCGGCTGGCGGTCCCTGCTGAAGGAACCTGTGCAGGTCGACCGGACCGTCATCGACCGATCGGCCCCGTTCCCCGAAACCGTCGGGACGCTGTTCCGGCTGCCGTTGTGCGGATGTCAGCGGCATGGCGGCAGACATCGGTGACAAACAGACAGGAAAAACACAGAGGCACCGAGGTCACGGAGGCGGACTCATGGGCGTGGCTGCGTGCGGTTCTGACGGACTTTCCGCAGGGCGGATCAGCGGACTCCCTTCTGCCGTCTGGCTTCTTCCGCCTTCCTTCCACCGCGCCCAACGCCTGGTGTCGGTGCCCGTTCCGCCAGCGATGGAACGTCTGTTCGGTGATCTGAAGCGCCTGCGCGACCTGGCCGATCGTCTTCCCGGCCTCCAGCATCGCATCCGCTTCCCGAAGCTTCCGGTTGATCTGCTCCGGCGTGTGTCGTTTTCGTTTCCTGACAGTCTCCCTCCCGACCGGGCCGTTGAGACTCTCATACCACCCGGACCAGGTTCTGGGGGGCACGCCACCATCGTCCGCTGGAGGGACGGGCTCTGTCCCGTCCGCACCGTTCCCGCCTGACGGCCCCGACGGAGCGGGGCCCTCCACTGCCTGGTGTCCATTGCCCGCTGGAGGGACGGGCTCTGTCCCGTCCGTACCGTTCCCGCCTGACGGCCCCGAGGGAGCGGGGCCCTCCACTGCCTGCTGTTCGTTGTCCTCTGGAGGGACAGGTGCCGTCGGGGCCTGATCCCAATAGAGTTCATTCAGCGTCCCATCGGATCGGTGACGACGTTCTGGCGGCCTGTGCGGCTGTCGCAGGCGTACTGCGTGGGAAGGACCGTGTCGCTGGCAGCGACCGGAGCGGTCGGCGGAAGCGTGGGAACGGCCGCGTATTTCCACTGGCCGAGTCCGGCGGCATGCGTTTCTGTCCCGCGGACTGCAATTTTCGATTTCTCGCGGGAATCGACGGCTGGTGCCGGTCCAGGGGCGGACCGGTCTGACTACGATGCGCCGGATGCCGATCATCGACGTCCAGAATCTGTCTCGGACCTACCACGTCTACCGCAAGCGGGAAGGTCTGCTCGCATCGTTCCGCGGCCTGTTCCACCGGGAGTATCGCGCTGTTCATGCGGTGCGTGATGTGAGTTTCCGGATCGAAGAAGGTGAAATGGTGGCTTTTCTGGGACCGAACGGTGCCGGAAAAACGACAACGCTCAAGCTGCTGTCGGGGCTGATCGAACCCACATCCGGCAGTGCGGTGGTCATGGGACACATCCCCTGGAAGCGGGAAAACGCGTACCGCCGGCGTTTTTCCCTGGTGACCGGGCAGAAAGAACAGCTCTGGTGGGACCTGCCGGCTCAGGAATCCTTCCGGCTGCACAAGGAAATCTACCGAATTGACGACAGCGACTACCGGCGCCGTCTGGATGAGCTGACCGGTCTGATGGAGGTCCAGGACCTGATTTCCCAGCCCGTTCGGGAGCTGTCTCTGGGCGAACGCATGCGGATGGAGCTGATTGCCGCCCTGCTGCATCGCCCGGATGTGCTGTTTCTGGACGAACCGACGATCGGTCTGGATGTCGTCAGTCAAAGACGCGTGCAGCAGTTCCTGCGGACGTACCAGGCCGAACAGAGAATCACCGTGATTCTGACCAGTCACTACATGAAGGACATTGAAGCTCTGTGCGACCGGGCTGTCGTGATCAACCGGGGACGCGTGATTCACGATGGACCGGTGTCGGAGATCGGCGACCGTTTCGGGCGGCACAAGATTGTGGAACTGCATTTCGCGGACGGCCTCGTGCCGCGCGATGTCGAACAGTTCGGACTGGTCCTGGAAAACCGGGCTCCCATGGTTCGGCTGCAGATTCCTCGTCAGGACGTATCCGAGGCGCTGTCGCGGATGCTGGCCCGGTACGCGGTGGACGATGTGAGCGTGTCGGAACGGCCTCTGGAAGACGTCATTGCCGAACTGTTTGCAGCGGAAACTCCGGAGGTTCCGCATGAATGATTCTTCGGCGGCGGCCACGGCCGATTCGTTCCGTGATACAATGATCCGGCATCTCCGCCTCCGATGGCTCATTCTGCGCACCGCCGTGGAAGAACGGCTCGTGTATCGCGGCGATTTCGCCTTCGCCACACTCGTTCGGTTTCTGCCGATCGTGACGCAGATTTTTCTCTGGGGAGCCATTTTTTCCGGCGACAGCACGCGGACGCTGCAGTCCTACCGCTACGCCGACATGGTGGCCTACTTCCTGCTGGTGATGGTGGCCCGCGCATTTTCCAGCATGCCGGGCCTGGCGTCCGGAATCGCCGAATCGATTCGCAGCGGATCGGTGCGCAAATATCTGCTGCAGCCGGTGGACATGCTGGACTATCTTCTGTGGCACCGGGTCGCGCACAAACTCGTCTACTATGCCGTCGCGGTGGGACCGTTCACCCTGGTGTTCTGGCTGTGTCGGTCGTGGCTGCCGGGATGGCCGTCTGCTGACGTCATGGCGGCCTTCATTGTGTCGCTGCTGTTCGGATTCGCCATCGGTTTCCTCATCGAATCGCTCATCGGCCTGATCGCCTTCTGGTTTCTCGAAGTCAGTTCCCTCATTTTCATCTACATGATGCTGAACTTTTTTCTTTCCGGACACATGATTCCTCTGGAATGGATCGACGGCTGGATTCCCTGGGTGCACGTTCTTCCTCTGAAATACCTGGCATACTTTCCGGCCGCCGTCCTGCTGGGAAAGATTCCTCCGGACGATCTGCCCCGGGAGCTGGCCATTCAGGCCGTCTGGATCGTGATTCTGCTGGCAGCCTGTCGGCTCGCCTTTCATCGCGGCGTGCGCCGTTACGGAGCGTTCGGTGGATAGTCCGTCTTCCCCGCCGTCATCCGGACCGGTGTCCGTCCCGACGTCCCCGGAAGCATCCGGCCGTCGCGGCGGCCGCATCGACGTGCAGTCCCAGGTGCGGCCGCGAGACACCGCTGCGGCTGCCGGTCCCCGCCGCATCGATCGGCTGTCCGATCCGGTGTTCATCGGTTCCTGGATCGCTAATTTCCTGCTGGTGACGGCCAACGCCGCCCTGTTCATCTTCGCGGACTGGGTTGCCTGGCTGGCCAGCAGTGGAATCGCCGGGCCGGCCGACATTTACCACGAAGAACTTCCCGGCCGCATCGTGCAGACCGGCCTCATCGCCGCCATTCTGTCGCGTCTGTTTCTGGGACGAACGATCGACCGTTTCGGAGTGCGTCGGGTGTGGCTGGTGATGAGTCTGCTGACTCTGTGCGGCAGCGTCACTTTTGCCGCCACGTCACATCTGTCGAACGCTTTGTATGCGGGAAGGATTCTGTACGCCGTGGGGGTTTCCGGTATGTTCACCTGCAGCGCCTTCCACATTCAGGCATGCGTGGCCGAACATCGCCGCACGGAGTTCCTGGGGCTGCTTGGGAGCAGCGGCTTTGTGGGCATGACCATGGGAACTCAGCTGGCAGACGCGCTGCGGCGGTTCAGCGGCGCCGAGTCGACCGGTTTTCGCCGGACGTTTCTGGCTGTCATCGCCTGCAACGTTGTCTACGGCATTCTGGTCTGGTTCGTGACCCGCGGCTTCCCGCGGCCGGCCCGGGAAATCCGGCCGTCGCTGCTGTTCATGATGAAGCAGTACTGGCCCGGCCCCATTGTGGTCGTCGCCGCGGTCATGGGACTGGTCTTTACGGTTCCCAGTCTTTACCTGGTCCGTTTCAACGGGTTTGCCGGACTGGGAGGCATTTCCGGCTACTGGACCGCCTACGCGGTTTCGGCATTCGTCATCCGCCTGGCGACCGCCCAGCTCAGTCAGACGGTCGGCCGCTACCGGCTGATCACCGTCGGTCTGGCCGCTCAGGGCATCGGGCTGCTGGGCATCATTCCGGCATCGCAGTCCTGGCATCTTCTGATTCCTGCGGTCATCTGCGGCCTGGGACATGCTCTGCTGTTTCCGTCGATCGTGTCACTGGGGGCACAGCGTTTTCCCGGTCGGTATCGGGGCAGCGGCACCAATCTGGCCATGGGGTTCGTCGATTTCGGGACAGCCCTGTCGGCACCGCTGCTGGGACGCATCATCGACCTGGACGTGTTCGGCGGAGTCGGTTATCGGCCGATGTTCTTCGCAGCGGGAATGACGGCCGTCCTGACGGCCATCGTCTGGCATGTCACTCACCGCAACCGGATCGACTGTGAAACCACTGCCTGAACCGGTATCCGCCGGCGCAGTCGCCAGGCCGGCCTCCGCCATCACCTCCCCATCCTCACTGCCCGCCTGCGTTTGCAAACTCCTGGCCGCACCGATAAACAGGATGCCGATTATGTTTCCTGAACCGTTTCCAGGATTCCCCTGATGCAGATTGACGAAGCTGCCGCCGTGCGGCGCGTGATGAATCTGATGGCTGTTCGCGGCGGAAGCGGACAGGAAGCCGGCGTCTGCAGCCGGATTCAGGACGAGCTGCGGCGGGCCGGCGTTCCGGATTCGGCCATGCATATCGATTCGGCCTGCCGCCGCAGTCCGATCGGCGGCAACACGGGAAATCTCATCGTGCGGCTCAAAGGCACCCGGCGCGGTCCGCGACGACTGCTCATGGCCCACATGGACACGGTTCCGCTGGCCGTCGACAGCGAACCGGTTCAGGACGGCGACTGGATTCGTCCGCGTTCTCCGGACACGGCTCTGGGAGCCGACGACCGGTCCGGCTGTGCGGTTGTCCTGACGGCTGTGCTGGAACTGCTCCGACAGGGCCTGCCCCATCCACCGCTCACCCTGCTGTTCACCGTCCAGGAAGAAGTCGGACTGATCGGAGCCCGCCTGCTGGCTCATGGAAAACTGGGCAACCCGCAACTGTGCTTCAACTGGGACGGGCGTGATCCGGCGGATCTGATCATTGGTGCGGTGGGCGCCACCTATGTGGACGTGTGCATTTCCGGCATCGCCAGCCACGCGGGCGTCCACCCCGAAGCCGGCGTGAACGCCGCCGTGGTCGCCGCGGTGGCCACCTCCCGTCTCCATCGGGAAGGCTGGCACGGCCAGGTCGTTCAGGGCCGCAGCCGCGGCACGAGCAACATCGGAATCGTGCGGGGAGGCTCCGCGACGAACGTGGTGATGCCTGAAATGACGGTCCGGGCCGAAGCACGCAGCCACAGCCGGGCGTTTCGGTCGCGTATTGTGCGTGCGTACCGTCGGGCCTTCCAGGAAGCGGCCGGAGACGTGAAGAATGCCGACGGGCAGACGGCGTCCGTGACCGTCACCGAAGACACACGGTATGAACCGTTCCGTATTCCTCGGTCGGCCGCAGCCGTGAAAGCAGCTATCGCGGCGGTCCGCGCCTGCGGCATCCGGCCCCGCACATCTGTCTGCGACGGCGGACTGGACGCCAACTGGATGACCGCTCATGGGTTTCCGACAGTCACTCTGGGCTGCGGTCAGTACCACATCCACACGGTCGACGAACGGCTGCACATCCCGGAATTTCTCGCGGCCTGCCGCATCGCCGGCACGCTCGCTCAGGGATGACCGCCTGCGGACCGACGAATGTCGGCCGGGAATCCCGGGCACCGGCGCCTCGTCTCATGTTTTCCCCTTCCGAATGTGCCGATTTCTCCTGTTTCATTTCTGTCCCTGGCGCGGATCTCCGCGACCCGCCACTGGTGACCTGACATCCGTCAGGTCAACATGAACTGCAGTGTCCTTTCGGACTTTTGTCTCTGTCCCTCGGTTCCGGTCTGCGGAGCCGGACTTTTGATTCCCGGGCAACCGGGTCTTCTGTCATGCCTCAGGACGATTCTTCCTGGTTCGACTGGTACGAACAGCTTCGAGGCCGCGTCGAAAGCCGGCTCCGAACGTGCCTGACCGACCCGCAGATTCCCGACCCGCTGCGGCAGGCGGCACGTTACAGTCTGCTGGCCGAAGGCAAGCGGCTGCGGCCGGTTCTGGTTCTGATGGCAGCCGATGTCTGTGGAGCTTCCGTCGATTCGGCTCTGCCGGCCGCCTGTGCGGTGGAAATGATCCACACGTATTCCCTGATCCACGACGATCTGCCGGCCATGGATGACGATTCGCTGAGGCGGGGACGCCCCACCAGCCACGTGGTTTACGGTGAGGCCCTGGCCATTCTGGCCGGTGACACCCTGCTGACCGGTGCGTTTGAAATGCTCAGCAGCGGGGATCTGCCGCATCCGGCCGTTGCCGATTGCGTCCGCATCCTGGCCCGGGCAGCCGGCGGTGCGGGAATGGTCGGAGGACAGGTTCTGGATCTGCAGGCCGAACGCGGCCCGTTTCCGGGGGTGACCGACAGCGGCGCCGCGGCGGCGTCATCCGTCCCTGCTTCCGCAGCATCCTCAGGCCCGTCATTGTCTCCGGCCGATCTGCTTCCGGCAGATTCCTTTGACGAGGCTCTCCGGGCCGCCGTCGAGCGGCTGATTCGCATCCACTCCATGAAAACCGGAGCTCTGATCACAGCCGCACTGGAAATGGGAGCCGTTGTGGCTCAGGCTGATTCCCATCAGCGCCGCTGTCTGCGACACTACGGAGAATGCTGCGGTCTGGCTTTCCAGATCGCGGACGACCTGCTGGATGTCAGCGGCAGCGGGCCCCGTCTGGGAAAACAGCCGGGGCGGGATCGGGAACTGGGCAAGCTGACCTGTCCCGATCTGCTGGGAATGGAAACAGGCCGCCGCTGGGCCGGCGAACTGGTGAAACAGGCATGTGACTGTCTGACGGGATTCGGAGAACGAGCCGTTGCGCTCCGACATCTGGCCCGTTTTATTGTCGAAAGAGACCACTGATGTCGTTTGAGATTCTCAGTCGGCTGGAATCTCCCGCTCAGCTGCGTTCGATGGATGACGCCGAACTGAAGCGGCTGGCGGATGAGATTCGGGAAGCGCTGCTGACGGTCGTCGAAGACCGGTCGGCACACTTTGCCAGCAACCTGGGCGTCGTGGAGCTGTGTATTGCTCTGCACCGCGTTTTCGATTTTTCGAAGGACCGGCTGATCTGGGACACGGGGCACCAGATCTATCCGCACAAACTGGTCACCGGACGCTTCGACCGCATTCGCACCATCCGCCGTCGCGGCGGCCTGATGGGGTATCCCAATCCGGAGGAAAGCGAATACGACCTGTTCGTCACCGGACATGCCGGATGCAGCGTGTCCACCGTTCTCGGTATCAAAACGGGCGACGACCTGGTATCAGACGTTCCGCGTCATGCGGTGGCCGTTCTGGGAGACGGGGCCCTGCCTTCGGGAATCGTTTTCGAAGCGATGAACAATGCGGCCGGTCTCAACAGCGACCTGCTGGTGATTCTCAACGACAACAAAATGGGCATCTGTCCGCGGGTGGGAGGCATCGCCAGTTATCTGGACAAAGCGCGTGTGGCTCCCTTTTACAACGGGCTGAAACGGGACATCTCCTGGCTGCTCAACCGGGTTCCTGTCGTCGGAGAATCCGTGGAGAATGTTCTGGGGCAGTTCAAGGAAGCCGTCAAAACGTTCTTTCATGGCGGCATGCTGTTCGAAGAAATGGGTTTCCGCTACATCGGCCCGGTCGACGGGCACGACATCGCTTCCCTGACCGAATATCTGCGTCTGGTCAAAGACGTCAAAGGTCCCGTGCTGCTGCACGTGCTGACCGAAAAAGGACACGGCTTCGAACCGGCCACACAGGATCCGGTTCGCTTCCACACGCCGGCCCCTTTTCGGCGCGACGAACACAACGAAATCATCCCTGTCGAAACAGCATCGTCTGAAGCCATGACGCATGTGGTTTCTGCCGCCATTCACGACGCGATGACCCGCGACGAACGCGTATGCGTGCTGACAGCCGCGATGTGTGCCGGCAACAAACTGGAACGCGTCCGCGAAGATTTCCCGGACCGGTTTTTCGATACGGGAATCTGCGAAGGGCATGCCGTGGCCTTCGCCGCCGGCCTGGCCAAAGCCGGCATGAAGCCGATTGTCGATATCTACAGCACGTTTCTGCAGCGCAGCTTCGATCAGATTTTTCAGGAAGTCGCTCTGCAGAATCTTCCGGTGGTGTTCTGCATGGACCGCGCCGGACTGTGCGGGCCGGACGGCCCCACTCACCACGGCGTGTTCGACAATTCCTGGATGCGCGTTTTTCCCAACATCACGGTGATGGCGCCTGGAGACCGGTCGGATGTCGCTCCGATGCTCGATTTCGCTCTGCAGCAGGACGGCCCGGTATCCCTCCGATACCCCAAGGCCGCCGCACAGACAGTCGCCCGCCGCACAACAGTCGTGCAGTCGGGTCGGTCTGAAGTCGTCCGGGAGGGCCGCGACGGCACGATCCTTGCCTTCGGAACCCTGCTGTCCGAAGCGGTCCTGGCCGCAGAACAGCTTCAGCAGGATGGTCTCGATGTCGGCGTGGTCAACAGCCGATTCGCCCGGCCTGTGGATCTGACCATGGTGCAGCGAGCCCTGGAAACCGGCTTCGTTCTCACCGTGGAAGAAAACACCGTTCAGGGCGGCTTCGGCAGCGCCGTGCTGGAAACCGCATCCGCCGCCGGACTGTCCACAGACCGGCTGTTCATCGCCGGCATTCCCGACCGCTTCATCGAACACGGAGAACGGTCGGAACTGCTGGCCGATCTGCAGCTCGACGCCGCCGGACTCCGACAGCGCATCGTGTCCATTGCCCAGAACGACATCGGTTCCGTGGCCGAATCGGCTTCCGGAGCTGATTCCCGCGTGTCCTGAACGGCGTGTTCTGGATCGGACCGGGCGGGTCTTCTGAGACCGGTTCAGGCTGCGTGCCGCCGGGAATCCTGCCGGCTGCGGGATTCCAGTTCTGCCGAAATCAGAGCCCCGCGGATCACGGCCAGTTCCGGACGATCCACGGTTCGCACCGACCGAACCTGGCCGGCCACGTTCTGATCGACGAGACATTCGGTCAGACAGCTCGCGAATCCGCTGATCCGCGTGGCCCCTCCGGCGCAGACCACCTCCAGCCGATCCTCCCCCAGCACCGAACGCACGCGCGGACCGGACAGAAGCTGCCGGACGGACTGAGCCGTCTGAGTCAGAACGGCCCGGTACAGACGTGCCAGCACCGTGTCCCGTTCCCCTGCCGGCTCCCGCAGACTCCGTTCCGGCTGGTGCTTCCATTCCCGCACCGCTTCCAGATCGAGCCAGGCACGGCCGTCTTCATCGAACACCTGAATATCGAACTGCCGGGCCAGTTCGATGTCGATCCAGTCGGCTCCGACCGGCAGACGCATCGATGCCAGCGACACACCCAGACGACAGACGCACAGCTCCGTGGTCTCCGCACCGATCACAACAGAAATGCCGCTGAAGGATGTCTCACTGCCTTCAGCCAGCATCGCCGCTTCGGCCGCGCTCACCGGAAACGGCTCATAGCCCCGCATCCGAATCAGCTGCGACAGGAAGCGGCAGCTCACATCACGCCCTTCCGCTCCGGGAATGGTGAACGCACACAGATTCTCGCCGGATGAAGGCGGCGGCAGCACGCCTGTGCAGATCAGATCCAGCATCTGCCGGGCCGGCGGATCGTCCTGCGGAACCATCCCGTCACTGAAAATCCGGGCTGCCGGCATCCGACTCAGCCAGCGGGCTCGGCGGGCGTGATTCCCGTAAACCGTCAGAAACTCTTCGCATTCCGCATGAACCAGACAGTCGTCCTTCAGAAGCTGCCGGTATCGTTCGACAGCAGGCAGCACGACGTATTCCGACCGTTCGGAACACACCACCAGAGAAGTCCCCCGTCCGGACCGGCGGCAGCCGCTGCGGATCGCATAACATCCGAAATCAATCGCTGTGATCATCGATCGTTCTGTCCGTGAAGGGAGTTCAAAGCCCGATCCAGCGACGCGTCCGACTGTTCTGGTTCACCGGGGTCTGTGCCGGTCCGGTCCGGCTCTGACGAACGGTGAACGGCGACCGTCGCATGGTGAGCCGATCGCTGGGCCGCTGCAGCAAAGTGCGGAGCGGTCAGTTCCGTATGAGCGGCATCGATGCGCAGTCGCCGCGGACCTGCCGGACGACCATACAGACTCACATGCTGTGGCAGTTCTGCATCCTGCAGTACCACCGGCAGACGGTTGCGAATCAGATCGTCCAGATCGTCCGCCGCAGTCGATCCGATGTCACTGCGGGCCTGTGTGCCGCCGGAAGCGTCTGCGATCATCGAAAGCGGAATGACATCATCCCGCGGTTCCGGATGACTGCCCCGCCGCGACGCCGCAGTGCCGGAAGACCGGCCGGCAGAACTGTTCCCTGATCGCCAGTCGCTTCCATACCATTCCCCGTCAGCAACGGGTTCGGCCTGCACAGGATCGGCCGTCGCTTCGATCTTCGTCGAACCATTTTCCTCAGCGGTCCGTGTCCGGCCTTCCTTTCCCGAATCGGTGGTCACCGGAACATCGGCGGCAGGTGCGGCGATCCGGGGATCCGATGTCGCCGCGGGTGCCGAACCGACGCCCTGTTCGCGCCGCACGTTCAGCCACCCGCTGACAATCAGTACCACGGATCCCAGCAGCCCGAACAGAAACACGGCATTCCAGAAGGGCGGCCCCGGCGGCTGGTTCTGTCCGGCCGCCGGTCCGCCGGCGGATATCGGCGCGGCGGCCGCGGTCGATTCGGAGAAGTCTGCCTGGCCGTTGGCCGGATCGGCATCCGCTTTCCCGTCGTCCACCGGCAGTTCCAGAGCTGCCAGAGTCAGCGGGATCTCCGACAGCGTCCGCTCCTCCCGATCGACAGTGTCATGATCGGCCGGACCGCCTGCACCAGGAACCGACACGTCGATCGGCGGCAGTTCCAGTTCAGGTTCCTGTCCGGGTGCAGCCGCGTCAGGTTCCTGAATCACGAAATCCTGGTGACCGACAGATCCGACCGTCGGCATGGTGCCGGCCGCACCGGTGAACACGGGGGAACCGAAGTCCTGTGCCGCAACGAACACATCGGACAGCAGCAGAACATCGCCGTGCTGCAGCGGAGCCTCGGGAGTCAGTCCCACGCGAACGGGGCTGCCCTGACCAGTGCGGATCGCGGGCACTTCCTGCCCGGGTGGATGAGGAATTTTCAGATGATGCAGCAAAAATCCGAGCTGGCTGCCGGCACCGGACAGATTCACGATGACAGCACCGCCCTGCCCGACGACAACCACATTGGGCACCGCAGCGGGAGATTCCGCTGTCCGAAACACAACGACGTCGCCATCCATCAGAATCGATTCGCTTCCGGCCGCACCGAAATCGACATATTCGGTGAAAGCCTGCCGCGATTCCCCGCGAATCACCACAGCCACTCCCGGGCTGACAGTTCCCGCATCGCGGAGCAGCTTCTGAATGCTGACCGGACCTCCGGCGGGATACTCACGTGTCTGAGGTGCGGGCACATCGCCGGCAACCGTGAACCGGTCCGCTCGAAGATCCCCCGCCAGGCCGGCCAGCAGCAGCATCACGGCCGTCAGTCGTGTCAGTCGATCCATGGCATTCCGCCCCGCTGCGACGCATCTCACGTCTGTCCCTGTTCTTCCGCTGGTGCACGGCCTGTTTCCAGGCCCCCCCGATTCTGACAGCGGAACCGACAACTTCAGAATCGGCAATCCAGTCTCTGGAAATCATGTTTTCCTCAGACCAGGCAGACACATCGCAGACTTCCCGTTTTTCCAGAAGGTCTGCTGCCGCACCGGACCGGACTGAGCAACGAAACCGACTGTCATCAAACGACTTGCAGCACACGCTCCACACGTCGGCTCCAGTCTGCCGACCGACCCGCGCGACGAGAAGACCCGGCGGACAGCGGAACCGATGGACCGAATTCCACAAACGGCCTACCATGCACAGCTGCCGATTCTGCCGAAACTCACAGTTCGGCTTCTTCGGCGTGCGTGTTTCCCACCCGCTCCCGATCGTTCCACGCTTCTTTGTGGAACCGTCTCAGCCGCTGCTGAACTCTCCATCGATGACAGGCATGAAACGGCATCCGGACGCAGCCGCCTCCCAGTCTGCTGATACAGAGCGGGAGTCGGAATCCGGCGAAGGTGTGGCCCGTTCATCGGGACGATCGGAAGGCGACGGTTCCGAAAGCCGCGCAGACAGACTGGACCGAATTCGCCGGGATATCGCCGCCGGGCGGTACGACCGTCAGGACCTTCTGGAAACAGCTCTGGAGATCATGCAGCGCCGTCTGCAGGAGTCTGCGGAATCGTGAAAAAACGGGCTGCAGAAACCACAGCAGCCGTTGCATCCGGATGACGGGATGCGACACTGGCACAGAGAGAAAGAGGCGACCGGGAAAACCGGACACTTTTCCGGCTATCCTGTTCCTGATGATGGTTTCTGACGTCCTGGCCGCCTTCTGAATTCGAATGATTCGAACCATCCGTTGTCCGATTGTCCTGTTTCCCCGTCATTGACAGAAGGTTGTTTGTGTCTGACCTGGCACGTGAAAACGTATCGGCTCCGCCATCGGAGAAGTTCCGTGAGTATCTGGCCACCCGCGGCATGCGGCTCACGCATGAACGCGACACGATCGTGCGCGAAATCTTCTCGGACCACGAACATTTCGACACGGACAAAATCGTCGCCCGACTCAGCCGAAACCGGGGCGACGGGACGCGCGTCAGCCGGGCCACGGTGTACCGCACCATCGGACATCTGGAAGAAGCCGGACTCATTCGTCGCGTGGCCCGTTCCAACGACCGCGATGTCTACGAACATGACTACGGCTACCCGCAGCACGATCACTTCATCTGCCGGAAGTGCGAAGCACTGATCGAATTTCGCAACGACGAAATTTCCCGCATCATGGAAACGATTGCGGCCGAACACGGATTCCGCATGTCGGGCCACCGTCTGGAAGTCTATGGCATCTGCGCCGACTGCGCCCGCCCGCCCGGTCGCACTGCGGGACTTCAGATCATGTCCAGCTTGCGATGTCGCCGGGCG
>WFTL01000142.1 GCA_015485495.1 Planctomycetaceae bacterium | reverse complement strand
GGCATCGAGATTGTCCGGACGCTGTTCCAGAACGCGGCGAAACATGGCTTCCGCCCGATCATGGTATCCCTGCCGGTCAGACATCTGCGTGCCGGAATCCCGACGTTCCGAAGCGGCCCGATCGGGCCGCTCCAGGGCCATGTTCCACAATCCTCTGACAGGAGCCACAGCGCAGCCGGAACCGACGATGCTCAGCAAAATCCCTGCTGTCAGTCCGAAGAATCGAGACTGCAATCGCATTGTCTGTACCCCCCTTGCGACGCTGCCTGTGCCCGGCAGATGCCGCCTTTCGGCCGCTGCCTGTCTCGAAAATCTCCAGCCCGCAGACAGGCATGGCGCCCATCAACCGGCCATCTGGCCGGGACTGAGCGCATCCACGCCGTTCTTCTCAATCGGACACTGCGCAGCCCGGATATTCGCTCATTCCGGAAAAATCGTCAGAATCTGCGGAATCGGACCGGGGTCCCGGTTCGTCGCTCCTTTTCCCAGGATTCCTTTCAGTTCGACGGCGCGAACGTCGACAGCTTCCCGGCCTATGAATGTTCTGAGTCTGCTTTGTACGGCGTTCGCTCTGACCACCGCGCTGCGCTGCCAGCGGTATCTGACCGGTCTGACGGCTGCTGCGGCGGGCCGCCTGGCCGCCGCCGGCCTGCTGCTGGCCTGTCTGGCGATCAGCCTGCGGTTTCTGCCGAACGGAATCCCGGGCGCCGGCCCCGTTTCCGCAGTCCATTACGTAACGGCCGTTATGATGCTCGTCCCGGGAATCGCGATTCTCGGATCCCGCCGTCCCGGACACCGGGCCTGGCCGTGGTTCGTTCTGCTGCCGATGGTTCTGGTACTCTGCTGGCCGGTTCTGTCTCATGTCGTATCAGAACGTCCGGAGATTCCCGTCGAAGTTCCGGCTCCCGCATGTCTCGGCTTCCTTCTCGTACTGATGATGGGCGCCGGCAATTACCTGGGCACCTCACTGACATCCGCAGCGGCCGCCGCGTCTTTCGGCATTCTGTGTTTCGCACTGCCGGCCACCGAATGGATTTCCTGGCCGGGAGACGGCTGGGTGCTTCTGGGAAGCATGAATCTGACAGTCGCCGCTTTGCTGACAGAAGAACGGCTGTCTCTGGTGGCCCGGCAGGCAGACGATCGGCAGTTGTGGTGTGATTTCCGCGACATTTACGGAATGGTCTGGGCAAGGCGGGCGATGGATCGGATCAATCAGTTCTCCGACCGGGAACGGTGGCCGGTCATCATGACGCTGGATGGATTCCGCCCGCGCCACCTGCCGGATCCCTCCGATGACACTCCACAGATTCCCGACCGCGCATCCCGGATGCTGCGCTGGGTCCTGGCCCGCTTCGCCGACGAAGCATTCTTCCGTCGATACGAACAGGACCACCCGACGAAAACAGACACGGATGCACCATGATCTGAAGACAGCAGACCAGTCGCATCTGTCATCCTGAATCGACACCCGACACGCAGTCTGACGAAAGCCACTCATCCGGTGCACCACAACAATCAGAACAGCTTCTCGAAACGGCAGCCAGCGTGCTGCACACGTCGGTACAAAACGTAAAGTCCGGATACAACACGTTCCCGAAAAATCGCCTGTCAGCAGAACTCCACCAGCCGGCAGGCCTCCCCCTGAAAATGTTCAGACATCATCGTTGCAGTCGTTCGCGACCAAACCACAGACATCGGCCAACGTTTGTTCAGACGGCTGCCAGCCATCATACTCAGCCGGTTCTGTGCGATCGGGAAGGGAACAGATGATCGGGGAGTCAGCCGAATGATGGTGCCAGTGGTTCGGGGGCAGGCGGCGGGATGGTGCGGTGTTCTGTACGGAATGCTGCTGACTGTTCTGGCAGGACTCCCGAACCTGCCTGTCCAGGCACAAGAACCGCTTATTGCATCGATTTCCCGTGAGATCATCCGGGAAAACCGATCCGGGACCGGGCGGACCTGGTTTCATCCGCGCGTGTGCATGCTGCCGGATGAATCCGGACACCCGGTCGCTCTGATGACACTGCAGGAAATCGGGGGTTCCGACTATTTCGGCCCGGTGCACTGGTCGCTGTCCCGGGACCTGGGGCGGACCTGGACGGACCCGCAGCCGATTCCGGCACTGGGAAGAGAACCTGTGACCGGCCGAAGCGACGGGCTGGAAGCCGGAGTCTGCGACGTCGTCCCGCAGTATCATCCGCCCACCGGGACCGTGATCGCCCTGGGACACGTAGTGTTTTACAAAGGCCCGTATTTCGCGCGTGACGAACAGCTTCCCCGGTATCCGGTCTATGCGGTTCGTGCGGCCGACGGAACCTGGTCGGAACGCCGCATTCTGCAGTGGAATGATCCCCGATCCCGGGAATGCGGGATTTATACGAACAACTGCGGACAGCGGGTGGTCTGTCCGGACGGATCCGTTCAGCTGGCGTTTTCTTTCGGACAGCCACAGACACCTCGGCGCGTGTGCGGCGTGCGGGCAGCATTCGATGGTCGTTTTCTGACGGTCCGCGAAGCCGGGCCCGCCCTGACCAGCACGGCCGGGCGCGGTCTTCTGGAACCCAGTATCACCTGGTTCGATGAACGTTTCTGGATGACTCTGCGTGCCGAAGACGGCCGGGGGTATCTGAGTGTCAGCCGGGACGGCATCCACTGGCGGAAACAGATTCCCTGGACATGGGACGACGGCACACCTCTGGACATGTCGACAACGCAGCAGCACTGGCTGGAACACAGCGATGGCCTGTTTCTCGTCTACACACGGCAGGACGCATCCAACGAAAACGTGATTCGCTGGCGATCGCCGCTGTGGGTGGCCCGCGTGGACCCCGAACGACTCTGCCTGCAGCGCACCACGGAACGGATCGTTCTGCCGCTGGTCGGAGACGGCATTCGGGATCCGGATCAGGTGGCCCTCATGGGAAATTTCCATGTCACGACCGTCAGCTCCCGGGAATCCTGGGTGACGGTCGGCGAATGGATCCCGAAACAGCAGGCCCGCGGCAACCTGCTGCTGGCCCGGATCCGCTGGTCTGTTCCCAGCCGGCGGCCTCTGTGGTAAACGACAGTCCTCTTTCCCGAACTTCCCGAACCGGTGCAGCAGTCCGCCTGACTCTGCAGAACGGTTCTTCGCCCGAACGAAGCGTCTGCCGATCCGGTGAAACGGCTTTGATCCGTCTGCGTCTGAAACCTCTGCTGTACCTGATCTGCCTGATGGCCGACTTTTCCGGCTTCATGGTGGTGTTCGCTGTGACACGGCAGCTTGCCGAACAGCATGCGCCCCTGTGGTATCTGGGACTGGCCGGAGCGGCCTTTGCCGGCAGTTCGGGCGCCGCCAACGTGATCGGAGGCCTGGTGGCGCATCGCGTGAACGACCGGGCCGTCTTTCTGTTCGGTGCCGTCGCCATGGCCCTGGCGGTGGCTCTGTGCGCATCGGGCGATCCGGCGTCGCGACTGTTTCTGCTGCGTTACTCTCTGCTGGGTATCGGATTGGGGTGCATTTATCCGACACTGATCGGCTGGCTGAGCGCCGACCAGGACGCTCATGCCGATCGCCGCGGCGTCAGCCGCACACTGATACTGTACTGCATCTCCTGGAACCTGGGCATGATGTGCGGACAACTGGTGTCCGGAGCCCTGTTCCTGAAAGGTCTCAGCCGGCTGTACGCGGTGGCCGGCGGAACGGCGGGAATCAACATCGTTCTGGCGCTGCTGGCAGTCGGAATCGTTTCGCGGCGTTCACCGAGGCGGGCGGATGGG
>WFTL01000141.1 GCA_015485495.1 Planctomycetaceae bacterium | reverse complement strand
TCCCGGCGATCGGTTCGGGCATCACGCCACACCCGGCCGCCGACCGTTCCGGCGGCGAGGGCTTTGGTGCGCGACGCACACTGACAACGCAGGCCACCTTTACCTGCTGCCTGTCCGAGATTCAAGACGGCGGACAGACCGCACGGCCGGCCCTCTCCGTCGGAAGGTCTCTCACCGAAGGACCTGTGTCCTGCCGCTGAGATTTCCGGTCGCGTCCGGGAAGTCCGCAGACCCGATTGAGGAGTGTCCCGACGCAGGCCCGGCACACGGCGGATGCCGGTACGTGATCATCTGACCACCGGTGAAACCTCACCGCACCTGTTCCGATCTGCGAGACGGGCGGCTCTGGAACAGTGCGTGAATCAGACGGAACGGGTGAGCGTCCCGGTTTCCTTTCGGGTTCTGCCACGACTTCCGGGATGCGCGGACTGGTGAATCGGCCAGGGCGGGTTTCGTGAAATCTGCGTTTCCCTGTGCGAATCCACACAGACACGGGTGTGCGTGCGATGCTGGTACGCAGCCGGACGGAACACCCGGACGGAAGCCGGCCGACCGGTGGGGTGTGTTTCGCAGCGAAGCTTCAGCAGAATTCCCCGTCTCTGCTGTCTCCCGCCCTGTGGATCTGATAGTCTGCGACTCGCTCCGGTTGCCGTTTCCGTCATGGAAAACGCAGATGTCCGTGGAAGGGGGGACCGGGGCATCCGGAACATTCAGGCCCGGTCCGGGTTCATCCGGTCTGAACAGTTCCGGAGCAGTTTTTCGGAATGTGTTTTCCTGTTCGCAGACGGACAGTCCAGACGGCTCGACTGACAGGGGGCGCCGGTGTCCACCGCCACACTGCTCGTAGTCCATGGTCCGAATCGGGGAACGCGATACGATCTGGAAGGCAGCGACAAAGAGATCATCATCGGCCGCAGTGCCGGGTGCGACATCCGTCTGGATGACAGCGAGGTGTCTCGCCGGCATCTCAGGCTGCACTTCGACGGCACGGATTTCATCGCCCGGGACCTGAACAGTGCCAACGGAACGCGTCTGAACGGGCGATTCATTGAAACCCATCGTCTGGCGCACGGAGATTCCATCCGGATCGGAAGTTCCGTGCTCAGTTTTCAGCTACCCGACATCACGGTGGCGACCACGGAAGCGGCCCGCCAGATTCAGCTCGTCGACGACACGGCCGATGAACAGCGATCGGCCATCGTTCAGAGCCTGCCGGCCGAACCGCCTTCGGCGCTCACGGTGCATCACACCGAAGTTCACGATGCCCGGCTGCTGCACCGCATCGCCGAAGAACTGGTGCGTCCCACACATTCTCAGGAAACCCTGCTTTCTGAAATTCTGAAACTGGTTCTGGCGGCGGTGGGTGCGGACCGAGGATGTTTTCTGCTGCGGGAACCGGACGGAAGCCTGAGACCGGCCGCTTTTCGCCGGCGGCTGGGGGAAAGTGTGCCGGCCGCCGGAGAAACATTTTCCCGTTCCATCGCCCGCTACGTGCTGAAACAGGGGCAGGCGGTGCGCACATCGGATGCCGCGCGCGACACGCGGTTCGGCGGAGAAAGCATCGTGACAGGAGGCATTCGCGAAGTCATCTGTGCTCCCATGCGCGGTCACGAAGAACTTCTGGGGGTTCTTTACGTGGACACGGTGACTCCGGAAGTCATCCCCGGATACGCCACAACCACGCGCCTCACGGACGACCACCTGTCTTCGGTTCTGGCGGTCGCCCGCCAGGCAGCTCTGGCTGTCGAAGCCCGCCACTATCAGGATGCCTTCCTGAAGGCCGAACGGTTTGCCGCCATGGGACAGACGGTGGCGGTTCTGAGTCATCATATCAGGAACATTCTGCAGGGAATGAAAGGCGGCGGTTATCTGATCACCCGCGGACTCGAAGAAGGAAATTCCGAAATGGTCATGGAAGGCTGGTCGGTCGTGGAACGCAATCAGAGCCGGATTTATGAACTGGTGACGGACATGCTGTCTTTCAGCCGGGACCGCGTGCCGAAACTGGAACGAGCCGACCTGAACGCGGTGTGCGGCGAAGTCAGCGAACTGGCGGCTCTGCGGGCTCAGGAATCCGGCGTGCATTTCACCTGGCAGCCCGGCAGCGACATTCCTGCGGCAGCATTCGACCGCGAAGCCATTCACCGGGCCGTGCTGAACATCGTGAGCAATGCGATCGACGCGGTTCATCAGACCGATGGCGGAGCCGTGGTTCTTCAGACCGGATTCGACGCCGACAAGGAGATGATGCTGGTCGCGGTGAGCGACAACGGGCCGGGGATTCCGGAAGATCAGCGCGACAACGTGTTCAATGTGTTCGAATCGACCAAAGGAGCGCGCGGGACCGGGCTGGGGCTGCCGGTCAGTCGCAAGATCATTCGGGAGCACGGCGGCCGGATCAGCATCGATACGCAGCCCGGTGCCGGGACGCGATTCGTTCTGAGCTGGCCCCGCGGCAACCCGGATGCTCTGTGAATCATCCTCGCCGCCTCCTCAACTTCTCATCCTGCCCGGCCGCCCCGGCCGCCTCCCCGGGTGCCGCGGCATCGGGATTTCCGACCACCCGACCTTTTTTGCGAAACCGATTCCATGCGTATCGTTGTACTCGATGGATACACACTGAATCCTGGAGACCTGAGCTGGGAGCCTCTGCAGGCTCTGGGAGATGCCGACATTCATGACCGAACAGCTCCCGATCAGATTCTCAGCCGCGCTGCGGATGCCGACATCGTCCTTGTCAATAAAGTGGTGCTGACCGCAGACACCATTGCTGCTTTACCGAAGCTGAAGTACATCGGCGTGCTGGCCACCGGATACAACTGCGTGGACACGGCCGCCGCGGCCGAACGCAACATTCCCGTGTGCAACGTGCCGACATACGGAACCCGTTCGGTGGCTCAGATGACCTTCGCTCTGCTCCTGGAACTGACGCAGAATGTCGGGCACCATGACCGCACGGTTCGGGAAGAACGCCGCTGGGCCGCCAGCGACGACTTCTGCTACTGGGACTATCCGCTGATCGAACTGGACGGCCTGACCATGGGCATCGTGGGGCCGGGACGCATCGGGTCGGCAGTGGCCGCAATCGCCCAGGCGTTCGGCATGACGGTGACCGCCTGGAATCCGAAGCCGAAACCTGTACCGCCCGGTGTCCGGATGGTGACTCTGGATGAACTGTTCGAACACAGTGATGTGGTGAGCCTTCACTGTCCGCTGACCGAAGAAAGCCACCATCTGGTGAATGCGGCGAGGCTGGCCACGATGAAGCCGTCGGCTTTCCTGATCAACACGTCCCGTGGACCGCTGATCGATTCCGAAGCTCTGGCGGTCGCTCTGAACAGCGGACAGATTGCCGGAGCCGCCCTGGACGTTCTGGACACGGAACCGCCGCCGCCGGATCACCCGCTGTACACGGCAAAAAACTGCCGCATCACACCGCACATCGCCTGGGCGACGCAGTCGGCCCGCCGGCGCCTGCTGGATACGGCCGTCAGCAACGTGGCCGCCTTTTTGAAGGGGACGCCGCAGAATGTCGTCAATCTCTGATCGGTCGGCAGCCGCGCAGCCGCTTCGGGCAGCAGTCAGACGTCCTGGCGGACACCGGATGCCGGCGCGGTCCGGCTGATGGACACGGCGTTTCGGCGGAAGCAGCCACCGTTCCCGAAACTCCGTTCCCGAAACTCCGCCCCCGAACCTCTCCTCCGAAGTTCCGCCAGCGGGGTTGAGACCGGAACCGGGCCCCTGTTTTCCGATGCGCCGCCAGATGGCAGACGGAACGGCCGCGGTGATTATCGGGTGAGCGGCCGGAAGCGGCCGCCGGCCGGGGCATCGGCCGCATCGCCCAGCCGGGCCCGTCGCTGTTCTTCATAGATCCGATAGTTGCCTTCGCACCACACGACCGATTCGTTCCCTTCGAACGCCAGGATGTGAGTAGCGATACGGTCCAGAAACCACCGGTCGTGGCTGACCACCACGGCACAGCCGCCGAATCCGATCAGCCCTTCTTCCAGGGCGCGCAGCGTATCGACGTCCAGGTCATTGGTTGGTTCGTCCAGCAGCAGCAGATTGCCTCCGGAACGCAGCAGTTTGGCCAGATGCACGCGATTGCGTTCGCCCCCGGACAGACTGCCGACCTTCTTCTGCTGATCAGATCCCCGAAAATTGAACCGTCCGCAGTAGCTGCGGGCATGAATCCGCGAACGTCCGATCTGAAGCGTGTCGTGACCGTCCGAAATCTCCTCGTACACGGTTTTGTTCGGATCCAGTTCGTCCCGGGACTGATCGACATACGACAGTTCCACCGAATCGCCGATGGTCAGGGTTCCGGAATCCGGCTGCTCCAGGCCCATGATGATGCGAAACAGAGTCGTCTTGCCGGCGCCGTTGGGACCGATGACGCCGACGATTCCGCCGGGCGGCAGTTCGAAACTCAGATCGGAAAACAGAACGCGGCCGTTGTAGGCCTTGCTCAGACGGTCCGCGACCACGACTTTCGTTCCCAGCGGACGGGAGACGGGAATCTGAATCTGAGCCGCCCCGTCGCGTTCGTCGTACTCCCGGGCCGCCAGTTCCTGGTAGCGCTGCAGCCGCGCCTTGTTCTTCGTGGAACGGGCCTTCGGCGACATGCGTACCCATTCGAGTTCCCTTTTGAGTTCCTTCTGGCGGCGGCTTTCCGCTCGTTCTTCCTGTTCCAGACGCTTCTGTTTCTGTTCCAGCCAGGAGGAATAGTTGCCTTCCCAGGGAATGCCACGGCCGCGGTCCAGTTCCAGAATCCATCCGGCGACGTTGTCCAGGAAGTACCGGTCGTGCGTGATCGCCACCACGGTTCCGGGGAAGGTCTTCAGAAACTGTTCCAGCCAGGCGACGGATTCCGCATCCAGATGATTGGTCGGTTCATCCAGCAGCAGCAGGTCCGGATTCATCAGCAGCACCTGACACAGAGCCACACGCCGTTTTTCGCCTCCGGAAAGCGTTTTCACGAGACTGTCTGCCGGCGGCAGGCGGATCGCATCGGCGGCGATCTGCAGAGTGCGGTCCAGTTCCCACAGGCCGGCCGCATCGATCTGATCCTGAACCTGCGCCTGTTCTTCCAGAAGCTTCTCCATTTCCTCCGGAGTCATTTCTTCGGCAAGCTGCATGCTGATTTCGTTGAATCGGTCGAGAATAGCGCGGGATTCCGCGACAGCTTCCTCGATGCATTCCCCCACCGTTTTTTCCGGATCCAGCCGTGGTTCCTGAGGAAAGTATCCGATGCGGATCCCTTTGGCCGGCCGCACGGTTCCCATGTAGTCCGTGTCTTCCCCCGCCATGATTCGCAGCAGCGTGCTCTTCCCGGCTCCATTGCCGCCCAGAACACCGATCTTCGCACCCGGGTAGAACGCCAGCCAGATATCCGAAAGCACCTCCTTCTCGTCGTAAATCCGAGTGAGATGTTCGATCGTCATGATGTACTGTTCGCCCATGGCGGCTGTTCCTGTCGTGTGATGTTCGTGTCGTGCGGTGAGTTTCCTGATGGGCAGACCGTCTTCGAAAAACTGCCGCGGAAGAAGAAAATGAGCCGTTGTCGGTCACCGGATGTGCGGCCCGTCTGGCCGTCCGAACAGCCGGATCCGGCCGGTCCGTCTCAGAACAGTGCCGGGGCCGATCAGGATCGGATGCGATCAGGATCCTGTACGAGCCGATTCGACCGCTGCCGCCGCGGAAAAAGCGGCTTCGCAGAACCTCCTGGCCAGCGGATAGACACGTGCATCAGAACTTCCTCGTGGCCCGGCCACGTTGAGCACGCGGATTTTATGATCCTTCAGCCAGTCGACAACGGTGTCGATCTGTTCCTGAAACAGATTTTCGTCTTCTTCCCCGTTCTGCAGAAGACGTGCGATATGCAGCGGACGTCCGTACTGTTCGGCCAGCCGGACAGTCAGAGCTGTGCCGCCCGTGATGTGTCGCAGAACGACAATCAGCGTGCCGTCTGAATCGCGCACATTCCATTCCGTCCGCACGGCGTAACCGGCAGCCGGCGTTTCCTGCAGAGGGTACTGCCGGGAGATGCGGCCGGTTTCACAGCGGCGCCCGCGCGGGCACCAGCCGGCCGTGGGCAGCCCCGTCTGCAGCGCAGCATCCAGAGCCGCCTGGTCGACCCCCGTCTGTCCTCCGGACACGATGACCAGTTTCCCGGCAGGAATGTCCAGGGTGGATCTGCGTTCAGACATGCACTAGGTTCCCGTTCCGTCGGAAAAACAGCCAGTGTAACGGGAGGCCGGTGAACTCAGCCATGAATACCGATGCAGAATCCGGTGTCCGGTCCGAGGATGCCGGATCGATCCCGGCTTCAGACGGGTCGTCCGGTCAGGCCTGGCCGGATGACCTGAAACACGCCGCCTGCGGATTCCTCATGGGAACCGCCGATGTTGTCCCCGGTGTGTCCGGCGGCACTGTGGCCCTGATCGTGGGAATCTACGAACGGCTCATCGCTGCTGTCAGCCGTGTGGATGCCACGTTTGTGCGTTTTTTGAAAAGCCGACAGTGGGCGGCCGCTTTTCGTCACGCAGACGGCCGCTTTCTCGCGGCGGTCGGCGCGGGCATCGTCACGGGGGCCGGCGGTCTGGCATCCGTCATCAAATGGCTGCTCAGCGAACACCGCAGCCTCACGTTCGCCGCGTTCAGCGGCATGATTCTCGCTTCCAGTCTCATCGTCTCCCGCCGGGTGGCATCGTGGACTGCCGGGCGAATCGGTCTGCTGCTGCTGGCAGCCGCCACGGCCTGGTGGATCGCCACGCTGCCGGCTCTGCGGAACCCCCCGGATTCTCAGGCCTATCTGTTTTTCTGCGGCATGCTGGGAATCAGCGCCATGATTCTGCCTGGAATCAGCGGAGCCTTCATTCTGCTGCTGCTGAACCGTTACGAAACGGTGCTGACAGCCATTCGCAGCTTCGTGCACCTGGACATCACGGCCGACGTGATCATCACGCTGGCTGTGTTCGCCGCAGGATGCCTGTCCGGCCTGCTGATGTTCAGCCGCTTTCTGGAACGCCTCCTGGAACGCCGACATGATGCCACCGTGGCCGTGCTGTGCGGGTTCATGCTGGGATCCCTGTATCGCCTGTGGCCGTTTCAGCAGGATCTGACGCCCGAAATCACCGACCTGCAGGAGAAGCAGTTTCAGCATGTGCTGCCGGACGCCCTGACCGGCGACGTGTGGGCCGGCATGCTGACAACAGCGGCTGCCGCTGTCGCTGTGCTGCTGCTGGACCGGGCCGCTCAGATCCGATCGGTCGGGTCGAACGGTTCTTCCCGGTAACTCAGATCCAGCAGTTCCACGGGATGCACGACCGGAACGGCATGCCCTGCGTGCCGCAGGCGTGCCTGAAGCTGCAGAGAACAGCCGGCGTTGGCGCTGGCGATCACATCCGCCCTGGTGGCCATCAGGTGGCGGACACGGCGGTCCCCGAGACGATCGGCCATCTCCGGCTGAGTCAGGTTGTAGCTACCGGCGGCTCCGCAGCACAGTTCCGGTTCGGCCACAGGAACCAGCGTCAGACCGGGAATCTGCTGCAGAAGACGCCGCGGCTGGTCGCGAATCTGCTGAGCGTGCTGCAGATGACAGGCGTCCTGATACGCCACGGTCAGACGCAGCTCTCCGGATGGACGGATGCATCCGAGTTCATCCAGAAACTCCGTGATGTCCTTCGTCTTTTCGACGAACCGGGCGATCGTTTCATCCTGTTCGTCCGGCCGCACTTCCGTGAAGATGTGCGAGGAATCTTTCAGCATGGCTCCGCAGCCGGCCACATTGACGACGATGGCATCCAGTTCCGGATCGTCGAAGGCGGCCGCATTGCGCTGCATCAGCGTCACGGCCGGTTCCGCCGCACCGCTGTGATAATGAATGGCTCCGCAGCAGTCCTGCGCGGCCGGAACCACCACATCGCATCCGTTCTGCTGCAGAACGCGGGCCGTCGCCCAGTGCACGTGACGAAACATCGCGTCAGCCACACAGCCGATGAACAGCCCCACCGTGGCGCGCCGCGGACCAATGGCCGGAAGCCGGGGAGGAAGGTTCGGCAAAGCAGGTTTCAGAACCGGAAGCTGCTGCTGCATCCGCCGCAGACGTTCCGGAAGAAGCCGGACCAGCCCCGTTGCCTGCAGAAACCGGTCCACGCCCAGCCGCTGCATCCACCGTGCCGGAATCAGAGCCCGGGCGAGACGTTTTCGGTGCGGGAACAGACCGTACAGAAACCAGCGATGAAACCAGTCCGGCGATGGAGACCCGGAAGGCAGTCCGGACGCGGCGCTCGATGGACCGGTCGGGGGCGACAGCTTCTGCAGGTCCACACGGAACGGTTCCAGCAGCCGACCGTACTGGACACCGGACGGACAGGCCGTTTCGCAGCTCCGGCAGTCCAGGCACAGATCCAGATGTTCGCGCACGCGGTCGGTCAGATCCACACGGCCGTCGACGACCGAACGCATCAGATAAATCCGCCCCCGGGGACTGTTGTTTTCGTCGCCGGTTTCCACGTACGTGGGGCAGGCGGATGTACACAGTCCACAGTGCACGCAGTCCAGAAAGCGTTCGTAGGGAATGGATCGGCCTGGCACCGGTTTCTGAGTTTCAGTCATCAGTTCACACGAACAGTCCGGAAGGATCGAACGCTCTGGCCACACGGGCCGACCAGGAATCATCGCGGCCGGAGCCGGTCCGGTCGGCCGCGTCCAGCAGATGACCGCCGTGGTCGTCCAGCCACCGCCGCAGTTCCGTTTTCAGACCGTTCCGGTTGATGTCGTGCGGCACCTGCGCACGGACCACCCCGTCGCCCGCATGACAGTGGCAGATCCCGCCTTCCGACACGATCCGGTCACAGCATTCGGCGGCCGTGGACGGCAGGGTCCGGATCGTCCACAGCGATCGGGATTCAGACGGTTCCGTTCCTGCAAGCACCTGCCGGCACCAGGCGACCGATTCTGCAAACGAAGCAGCCACAGGGTGAGACGAGCCGGCTGCCGTGCCGGCCAGTTCTTCTTCCAGACGGCCCTGCTGCCAGTCGCACACCTCGGGTGCCCCTTCGATGCCGACGAACAGCATCCAGCCGTCCGGACCGGCCTTCAGGTCCAGAATGACCGGACGGGCGGCGGACAGGTTGAGTCGTTCCAGGGCGTCCGCGGCGGCCTGATGGTTCTGCAGTGACCACGCGAGAACGGCCGCATGCGGGGGAACGGGATTCAGACGGAAAGTGAGCTGTGTGAGAATCCCGATGCGTCCGCGGCTGCCCACGGCCAGCCGGCACAGATCGTAGCCGGCCACATTCTTGACGACGCGGCCTCCCGCATGAAACACGCGTCCCTGACCATCCACCGCCTCCATCCCGATCAGATAATCCCGCAGTGTTCCGCAGCCATACCGCCGGGACCCGCTTTGATCGGCCGCAACAAAAGCTCCGACCGTCATCCCGGGATCGGCAATGTCCACGGGCAGCTGCTGCTGTTCGGCGGCGGCGATGTCCAGAAGTTGGCCGACCGTCAACCCGGCCTGGACTGTGATTGTCATGTCCCGGGCCGGGTAATCCACAACAGCCGACAGACCGGAAAGGTCCAGCCGCACGGTGTCGCCGCCGGTCGATGGACTGACGCTGCCCGCCGATCGGCTGACGCTGATCGTGTGGCCGTCCTGTGCGGCCTGCTTCACGACGTCCACAATCTGCGAAACGCTGCTGATTCGGATGGGATCCCGCGAACGGTCTGACATCTTCTGCTCTGCATGGCCGCCTGGCGGCCGGGGTCTGCTCTACATGGCCGCCTGGCGGCCGGGGTGTTCTCGAAGAATGGGCTGTTCCATCCCGCAGGCCCCGGCAGTCGGCAGCAGTTTGCCGGGACTGCAGTGACCGTGAGGATTGAACACGGATCGGACGTCCGCCATGACGGCCAGATCCTCCTGAGTGAACAGCCGTTCCATGAAACTGATTTTCTCGACGCCGATCCCGTGTTCTCCCGTCACGCTGCCGCCCAGTTCGATGCACTTTTCCAGGATTTCATCGCTCGCTGTCAGAACCCGCTGAACCTGGTCCCGATCGCGTTCGTCGAACATCAGAATCGGATGCAGATTGCCGTCTCCGGCATGGAACACATTGACGATCTGCAGATCATGGCGCTGGCCGACGTCGGAGATGAACCGGAGAATTTCCGGCAGCCGCGTTCTGGGAACGACACCGTCCTGAGTGCAGTATCCGGGGGCCAGACGCCCGATGGCTCCAAAGGCCTGTTTGCGGCATTTCCACAGCAGAGCCCGTTCTTCTTCCGACTGCGACAGGCGGACTTCCCGGGCACCGTGACTGCGGCACAGTTCCGTGATGGTGGCCGCCTCTCCGTCCAGACCGACATCCAGACCGTCGACTTCGATCAGCAGCACAGCGGCGGCATCCAGAGGAAACCCGAAGGAGAATGCGTCTTCCAGAGCAGCGATGATGCCCTGATCCATCATTTCCAGGGCTGCCGGAACGATGCCGGCTCCGATGATGCCGCTGATGGCCTGAGACGTGTCGTCGATGCTGTCGAAGACCGCCAGCATCGTGCGGTGACCTTCCGGATTGCGGGTCAGCCGCACCCAGATGCGGGTCACGATTCCGAACGTCCCTTCGCTGCCCACGAACAGGCCGGTCAGGTCCAGTTCTTCTCCGCGTCCGCAGGGACCACCGAAGGTCACGAGATCTCCTTCCGGAGACACGAATTCCACACCCAGAATGTGGTTGACAGTGACGCCGTACTTCAGCGTGTGGGGACCGCCGCTGTTGGTTCCCACGTTTCCGCCGATCGTGCAGGCTCCCTGACTGGAAGGATCCGGTGCGTAATGAAATCCGGATCCGGCCAGGGCCCGTGTCAGATTCAGATTGACCACTCCGGGCTGAACGACGGCATAGCGGTCGCGCAGATGAATCTCCAGGATGCGGTTCATTTTCGTCAAAGCGATCATGACGCCGCCTCCCACCGGAAGACAGCCGCCGGCCAGACTGGTTCCCGCGCCGCGCGGAACAAACGGGACCCGATGCTTCAGGCATGTCCGCACGATCGCCTGGACCTCCGCAGCCGACGACGGAAAAACAACGACGTCCGGCACGTTCTTTTCGACGACGTACCCGTCGCATTCGTAGACCAGCAGTTCATCATGCGAACGAAGCAGACGCTCACGCCCGACAATGCGGGCCAGCTCGTCTGCCAGTTCATCGGTCACACCATGGTCGGTCACAGCAGAGGCCGATTCGGAAAAGGCACATCATTCACGGAAGAATCCCCGGCAGCCGGCAGGTGTACTTCCGGAACCGACCGGTGGCAAGCGATCCGAGTGATCCATCACGCTTTCAGAAAAGTCACTGCATACGCAGTTGAAGATCTGTCGTTGAGCGGAAACATGGATTGCCAAAGCGTTTCCCCGCGTGTTCTGCGCTTTCGCGCTTTTCCGCCTCCACGCGGTTTTGCCGCCGGGACTCTCGAAACAGACTGCATCAAAGCCTGTGTCCTCCTGACAGTTCGCCCCCTGCAACTTTTCCAGTTGCCCCGCATTTGCCCGGCAGAAGGCTTGCACCCTGCGGAATTCGAACTGAAGATCCTCCCGCAAATGGTGAAAACCACGATCAGCGGTGAAACGCCGGAAACCATGGCCGAACCCCGTCGGACAGTCTGGATCGAAGAACCGGAACATGTCTCTTTCTCTGCCGCACCGGCCGGAAGACGCTCACAAAGGAACATTCGGACGCGTGCTGATCGTGGCCGGGTCGCCAGGGATGAGCGGAGCGGCCTGTCTGGCAGCCACGGCTGCTCTGAGATCCGGAGCCGGACTGGTCACTGCGGCGGTCCCGCAGTCCATCCAGGCCATCACTGCGGGTTTTGAACCTTCGTACACAACAATCGGTCTTCCGTGTGACCCTGGCGGGTATCTGGCCATCGATGCCTGGGAGTATCTGCAGGATCGGCTGGCTGCGTTCCATGCTGTGGCCGCGGGTCCAGGTCTTGGACAGACCGCCGCCGCGCGTCGGCTCGTCGAACACCTGATCGAACAGACCGCAGTGCCGCTCATTCTGGATGCCGATGCCCTGAACCTGGTGGCTGCCCACGGGCTGTCCCTGAAACGAACGGCGGCGACAATCGTGACGCCGCACCCCGGGGAATTTTCCCGCCTGACGGGCCATTCCATCGAAGACATCCGTTTACACCGCATGTCACATGCTCAGGAGTACGCGGTCCGCACCGGAACCGTGGTGGTGCTGAAAGGAGCCCGCACCGTCGTGACAGACGGACAGTCCGCAGTCGTCAACACGACAGGCAACTCAGGCATGGCCACCGGCGGTTCAGGCGATGTTCTCACAGGCATCGTGGCTGCCCTGTGCGGTCAGGGCATGGCAGCATTCGATGCGGCTGTCGCAGCCGTTCATGTTCATGGCCTGGCCGGTGATCTGTGTGCTGAAGAACTGTCGGAACGCGGAATGATCGCTTCCGATCTGCTGCGATTCCTGGCATCCGCATGGAACCGGGTGTGACCGGCCACTGCAAACAATCCGGCGGCCGCCACTTCGAACCGTGTATCTGCTGACCTGCCATCGGGCAGTTCGCCATGAACCGTGCAGAATCCCGTACAGGTGCGTGCCCGCCGGTCATCGAGCATCTCCCGTTTCCCGGCCTGGCCCTCAGAACATCGTGCGCCACTCATGACCGCGAAAAGCGGCTCCACCCCGATCGATTCTGCTGATCCCTGACCGGCCGGACGGCTCCACCGCTGCGGCAGCCATCAGGCTGCCGCAGCCGACTTTTCATCAGCCGGATCAGCAGAGTCGACGGGGATGCAGAGGCGTCCTGTTCCATGCGTGACAGGTTTCGTCGTTGTCTCTCTGGCAGCCCATCCGCACCTGTCTTTTTCCGGGGCAGCGGCCCGGCCGTTTCCTTCAACAGGCCGAGCGTCGCCCGGCCGGTAAGAACCGCCAAAAGGAACCGGCAGGCGCTTCTCACAACTGGGAACAGATCTGCATCCCGCGGGCCACGATTCGGAACTGTTTCGCACGGTGCGAATCGGCCGGGCACTTGGTTGCAGCACAATTTGGCTTTTGTCATAGTTCCGGCGCTGCGCCGCTGGTTCCGCGGTGTGCGGGAACGCGCACGATGGAATCAGCTCGTTGCCGGATGACAGATGCTGCTGTGAGCCGCGGCTCCTGGCGACTGTGCGTTCCGGAAGCGAATCGCGGGCGTGATATCGGGTGAGTGGCATCGTTCCCGAAGTGGTTCACCGATTGACTGATGTGAGTGATCGGGCTTCTCGCGGCTGCCGCCGTGCATCGCAGTCCGTAATCGATTTATCTGGCGGGCAGGATCCCTATGTTTCTGACACTGGCAACGCAGTCCCTGGCTGAACTGCTTGAGTCCGCCGGCATTTCGAGCGGCTGGCAGTATGCGGGAGCGGCCGTCGTTCACATGGCGCTTCTGTTTGGCGTATTTTCCCTGTGCCCGTTCTTTTTCATCTGGATGGAACGCAAGGTCGCCGGCCGCATTCAGGACCGACTGGGGCCGACTCGTGTGGGCGGGCGATTCGGATGGCTGCAGTCGCTGGCTGACGGAATCAAGCTGATTCAAAAGGAAGACCTCTGTCCGCCGGCAGCCGATTCTCTGCTGTTCCGCGCCGCTCCCTACATTGTCTGCATGGCGTCTTTCGCGGCGTTCGTCGTGCTGCCGTTCAGCGACGGGTGGGTTGCCGTGGCGGCCGACAGCGGTCTGTTCATCATGCTGGCTGTCATGTCGCTGGAAGTGTTCGGCATCATCCTGGCGGGATACTCCAGCGGCTCCAAGTGGTCGCTGTTCGGAGGAATGCGGGAAGCGGCGCAGATGGTCAGCTACGAAATTCCTCTGGCCATCTGTGCAGTGATTCCCATTGTGGCAGCCGGATCGCTCAACCTGAACGAGATCGGCAATATGCAGAGCGGAGGCATCCAGAACTGGTTCCTGTTTCACGATCCGTTCACGTTCATCGCCTTCTTCGTCTACTTCATCGTGGCAACCGCAAGCTGCAAACGGGCTCCTTTCGATCTGGCAGAAGCGGAAAGTGAGCTGGTGGGCGGATTTCACACCGAATACAGCGGAATGCGCTGGTCGTTTTTCTTCATGGGAGAATACGCCAGCATGTTCGCGGTGTGCGGCATCGCGTCCATCCTGTTTCTGGGCGGCTGGAACACGGGAATCCCCGCGATCGATCAGGGTCTGGCTGCCATGCGGGCATCTTCCGGTCCGTCGGCCTATCTGGGTGGTGTCCTCGGAATCGGCGTGTTTGCCGTCAAGGCGGTCATCGGGGTGTTCATTCAGGTCTGGCTGCGGTGGACCGTTCCCCGAATACGTATCGATCAGGTCATCACAGTCTGCCTGAAATATCTGGTTCCGATCAGCTGTTTCCTGTTTCTCGGGTCCATCACATGGCCGCTTCTGCTGCATGCCGGACAGCAGCGGACAACCTGGACGAGCGAGCCTCTGGGAGAACGCATGGCTGCTGCCATTCCGGGAAACGTTGCGGGACGGCCGGCCAATCCGGACGAACCTGCGGCGAATCCGGACGGTTCTGACGAATCCCGGCACCCTGCATCCGACGTTCCTTCGGAAGCCGCACCTGCCGGGCACGCTGTCACCTGGATGAAACCTGTGGAGGTGACGCGATGAACGGCGAAGCTGTGTTTTTCACACTGTTTACGGTATCCGCCTGTCTGGGGGCCCTGGCGGTGGTCGTCAGCCAGAACGTTGTGCGGATGGCCTTCTGGCTCATCATCTGTCTGGGCAGCACGGCCGGCCTGTTTTTTCTGGCCGACGCAGACTTTGTCGGCGCCGTCCAGCTTCTGATTTACGTCGGCGGAACGCTCGTGCTGCTCGTGTTCGCCGTCATGCTGACGTCCAGCGGACCTTATGTGAAAATCGAAACATCCCCCGGAGAAGTCATTCTGGCCGGCATGATCGGTCTGCTGTTTCTGTTCATGGTCATTGCCGCTCAGACGGGTATCGACTGGGAAGGGACCGGCAGCCGGATTGCCGAAGCTTCCGAAATCGATCCTCCGGATGGCACATTCGACACCGGCGCCGAAGGGCACACACTGCGGCCGATCGGCATGAGTCTGCTGGGGCTGCGTCCGGATCGGGGAGCCGCCGCATCGGGGACTCTGTTTACCGGTTATCTGCTGCCGTTCGAGATCGTGTCGGTGCACCTGCTGGTGGTGCTGGTGGGCGCTGCCTACCTGGCCCGGGCAAAACGGCGGCGCGAAGCATGATGCTTCAGCGGCCGGAATTCATTGTGACGGACTGATTCTGTTCCTGTTTTCGACTGTCCACACTATGCAACCTTCACTCAGCGGCTATCTGCTGATCGGTGCGGTTCTGTTCACCTGCGGCGTCGTCTGCATGGCGACGCGGCGCAATGCCATCGGCGTGCTCATGGGCGTGGAACTGGTGCTCAACGGTGCCAACGTGAATCTGGTCGCGTTTTCCCGCTACACGACGCTCGGGATCGACGGACAGATCTATTCTCTGTTCATCATCGTACTGGCCGCTGCCGAAGCTGCTCTGGCACTGGCCATCGCTCTGAATTTCTACAACAACCACCTGACGATCGACGTGGACAAAGCCAGCAGTCTGAAGGGCTGACGGCCGGCAGCGGAATCCGGATTCCACATCTTTCAATGCAAATGTGAACAGGCAATGGGTGACACGCTCAAAACACTGCTGATGATCGCCTGGCTGCTGCCTCTGTTCGGCTTCGCCGTGGAGATTCTGTGGGGGCCGCGCGGCGACCGCAGAACCACCCGCTGGCCGGCCTGGATGGCCGTGGCCTGCATCGGAAGCGGATTTCTCTGCAGCCTGTCGGCTCTGCTCATCTGGGGATCCGGAACGGACTGGGCCGTGCTGCAGTCCCACGACAGCCACGACGCCGGCCATGCGGCTCCCTCGGATACGCATCACGAAGGCGTCGAGCCCCAGGAACATCCCGCCCACGAATCGGCGCAACAGAACCCGATCCGACCGACCGCACCGGTTCGGGCGAACGATGCGGCCCGCTGGCATCTGACCACGGCAGCGGACGGTCATGCATCCGACGCGCACCAGAACGCTCACACAGCGGCCGGACATACCGATTCGCCATCCGACTCCGCCGCGTCGTCGCACGGCCAGGTTCCTCTGGTGTATCACGGAACCATTTATCGCCTGGCGGCATTCGGCAGTCTGATCCTGTCGATCGACTATTACATCGACAGTCTGACTCTGGTGATGTTCACCATGGTCACACTGATCGCGACCTGCATCCATCTGTTCGCCATCGGATACATGAGCGATGAACTGACGGACGAGTACGTCGACCATTTCGTTCACACATCCGATGGAGGCCACCTGCATCGACAGGGGCGTTTCTATCGCTTCTTCGCCTTTCTGTCGCTGTTCTGTTTTTCCATGCTCGGCCTGGTCCTGGCCGGCAACATCTTCCAGGTCTTCATTTTCTGGGAACTGGTTGGTATCTGCAGTTATCTGCTCATCGGATTCTACACGGAACGCCATTCGGCCAGCACGGCCGCCAACAAGGCGTTCATCATGAACCGTGTGGGCGATTTCGGATTCCTCATCGGACTCATGGTCATCTGGACGTGGTTCGGAACGTTTCAGTTCAGTGATCTGTTCGCATCGCTCCCGAGGGATGACGCCGGCCGTGTGGTTACCGGCGAATACGGCGAAGTGGCTCTGGCCCTTCCCGACGGTTCCTCGAAGCAGATTCCCTACACCCTGCTTGTGGTGGCCGGTCTGGGCGTGTTTGCCGGCTGCATCGGCAAGAGCGCTCAGTTTCCTCTGCAGACCTGGCTTCCGGATGCCATGGAAGGGCCCACGCCTGTCTCGGCACTCGTGCATTCTGCCACGATGGTCGCTGCCGGTGTTTACCTGACCGGCCGCTTCTATCCGATGTTCGTTCCGGAAGTTCTGCTGGTGATCGCGTATATTGGTGCGGTCACTCTGTTTCTGGCCGCGACCATCGCGGTCGTTGCCACGGACATCAAGAAGGTCCTGGCGTATTCCACGATCAGCCAGCTTGGCTACATGGTGCTGGGGCTGGGAGTGTTCGGCTGGGCGGCCGGACTGTTTCACCTGATCACACACGCCTTTTTCAAATCCCTCATGTTCCTCTGTTCGGGCAGCGTGATCCACGGCTGCCATCACGAACAGGAAATGACGCGTATGGGAGGACTGCGTCATCGGATGCCGATCACGGCCTTCACCATGCTGGTCGGCGTGATCGCCATCGCCGGCCTGTCGATTCCAGGCCTCATCGCGTTTTCCGGATACCATTCCAAGGACGCCATCGTCGCCACGGCTCTGGCCTTCATTCAGGCCAATCCGGGGCACTTTCTTCTGTTCCTGCTGCCGCTGCTGACCGCCGGCATCACGGCGTTTTACATGTTCCGTCTGTGGTTCATGACGTTCGCCGGCGAACCGCGGGATGCCCACGTGTACGACCACGCACATGAATCCCCCTGGATCATGACTCTCCCGCTGCTCATTCTGGCTCCTCTGGCCGCGTTTTGTGCGACTGGTGGAGAAGACGGGCTTTTGTACCGCCTGCTGGCCGGCAGCGAACCGAATTACGTGGCAGCCGGTGTTTCGTCCACCGCAAGCGGGCTGACGCTGCCGGGACACCATGCGATCCATGAAGTGCACAGCACAGCCGGCACGTGGGCTCTGGTGGCCGCCATCGCCGGCACGCTGCTGGCCTGGGTGCTGTACGGCACGAAGGCTGTTCGCGTGGAAGACATGAAACGTCAGATGGCCGGCCTGCACCGGTTTCTGACGCACAAATGGTATTTCGACGAACTTTACGATGCGCTGTTCGTGCAGCCGGTCCATCAGGTGGCCCGGTTCTTCGCATGGATCGACCGAACTCTGATCGACGGAATCGTCCATTTCGCCGCACGGCTGACGGTTCTGGCATCCCGGTGGGACCGTCTGTTCGATGAGCTGTTCATCGACGGGCTGGTCAATCTGGTCGGTCGGGCCACGTTTTCCGTGGGGCGGTCGTTCCATGTCGTGCAGACAGGGCGGCTGCGTCAGTATGTCATGTTCATTGTCGTGGGAGTCGTGGCTCTGTTTGCCGTTCTGTTCACAACGTTTCCCCGATAGCTGTCTGTCTGTTGTTCAAAGGGGCTGTCCGGGCATCCCGGACGGCCGGTGGTTTTTCGACGTTTCCCGCTGAGTTTCAGCCAGTCACTGCGGTTATCTCATGAACCCTGAAGTTCTCCTGTCTCTGATCATCTTTGCTCCGGCCGTCGGTGCGTTCTTCCTGGCGTTCATGGACGGCCGCGCCGTGGACCAGCTTCGCGGTTTCACGCTGTTTACGACGATCGTCACATTCGGTCTGTCGATTCTGCTGTGGGTGCAGTTCGACAGTTCCGTGTCCGGCATTCAGATGGCGGTGGAGCTTCCCTGGATTCCTTCCTGGAACATCTGGTACCGCCTGGGCGTTGACGGCATCAGTCTGCCTCTGGTTCTGCTGACCGGTCTGGTCAGCATGCTGGCGGCCGTGGCGTCGTGGAGCATCAACCGGCTGCACAAGGGATACTTCATCCTGTTTCTGCTGCTGGAAAGCGGCATGATGGGTGTCTTCCTGGCACTCGATTTCTTCCTGTTCTATGTGTTCTGGGAAGTCATGCTGCTGCCGATGTATTTCCTCATCGGGATCTGGGGTGGTCCGCGGAAGGAATACGCTGCCATCAAGTTCTTCCTGTTCACGCTGGCCGGCAGCATCCTGATGCTCATCGCCATGCTGATGCTGTACTTCCAGACCGGCGGTCAGGAACACAGCTTCAATCTGATCGAACTGGCCCGTGTGGCATCCGGCACATCGGAACATCTCACCCAGGGCCTCACCCCGTCCATGCAGATCACAGCGTTCATCCTGCTGTTCATCGGATTCGCCATCAAAATGCCGGTGGTGCCGGTACACACCTGGCTGCCGGATGCGCATGTGGAAGCCCCCACGCCCATCAGCATGATTCTGGCCGGAGTCCTGCTGAAAATGGGCGGTTACGGAATCATCCGCATCGCCTTTCCTCTGTGTCCCTGGGGGACGCAGGCAGCCGCCTGGGTACTGGTGGCCATTGGAGCGATCAGCATCATCTACGGTGCCTTCGCCGCTCTGGCTCAGACCGACTTCAAACGTCTGGTGGCCTACAGTTCCGTCAGCCACATGGGCTATGTGCTCATCGGCCTGGCCGTCTGGAAAATGAACGAAGCCAGCCAGACCGTCAACGCCGACATGTGGAACATGGGCATCAGCGGGGCGATGTTCCAGATGATCGCTCACGGCATCAGTTCATCCGGCATGTTCTTCATGGTGGGCGTCATCTACGACCGTGTGCATCACCGAAATCTGAACGAATTCGGCGGTCTGACGGCTCGCATGCCGCTGTACAGCGGACTGTCCGCCGGCATTTTCTTCGCCGGTCTGGGACTGCCCGGCCTGTGCGGTTTCATCGGAGAAGTGTTCGTGGTGCTCAGCAGCTGGAACTTCAGTCACGTTCTGGCAGTCATCGCTGCCAGTGGAGTCATCCTGACCGCAGGTTATATCCTGTGGGCTCTGCAGCGGGTGTACCTGGGCCCCGAATACAAAGGCCCTCATGCCGAAGACATCACTCCCATCAGCACACGGGAAGCCACTGTGGGCGCCGTGCTGCTGGCGCTGGCCATCATTCTGGGTGTGTTCCCCAATCTTCTGTTCAGCATGATGAACGCATCCATTACGGAACTGGTGACACACATGCAGACCGGATACGAACATGCCGCCGCGGCGGTGCAGAATCTGCAGGCGATGCGCTGACTTCCTGATTTCCGAATGGTTTCCACGGCCCGACTTTCACCCGTCAGATCCCTTTTCAGCTCGGTCACCCGATTGTGTTTTCGCAGCTCATTCAAAATCTGATTGACCACACGGTCGAGACGTCTCTGGGATACTTTCAGGCGGAACTGTGGCTGTGCGGCACGATTGTTGTGCTGCTGCTGGCACGTCTGTTCTCTCTGGATCGTCTCCTTCCCGGAAATGTCCTGGCCCTCGCCGGATCCGTCACGGCTGTGTTCGCCGCCTGGTCTCAGCTGGAAACCGTCCAGGCGGAGCCCGGGTTTTCGGAAACCTTTTTCACGGGCCTGATGATTCAGGATCTGTTCAGCGTGTATTTCCGGCTGTTTCTGGCCCTGTTCCTGGTACTCACGGTCGCCCTCACGATTCTCAGCGGAATCCCCGATGGGGAAGACGCCCCCGACTTCTACACGCTTCTGCTGGGTGCCACGATCGGCATGATGATCATGGCCGGCGCCAACAATCTGCTCATGCTGTTCATCGGTGTGGAAATGGCGAGTGTTCCCAGCTACGCCATGGTCGGGTTTCTCAAGGGGCGCCGCACCAGCAGTGAAGCGGCTCTGAAGTATGTGGTGTACGGAGCCGGAGCCGCCGGCGTGATGCTGTACGGCATCAGCCTGATTGCCGGCGTTCTGGGGACCGGTGACATGAGTCTTCTGGCGGACCGGATTCGGATCGTGGCGGAAGGCGGCGTGGCGGGTCTGGGAGACGCGGAAGTCCGGCTGGTTGTGCTGGGCGTGATGCTGGTCCTGGTGGGACTGGCCTTCAAACTGTCTCTGGTCCCGTTCCATTTCTGGTGCCCGGATGCATTCGAAGGCGCATCGGCCGAAGTCGGCGGCTTTCTTTCGGTGGCATCGAAGGCCGGAGCGTTCGCTCTTCTGGTGCGTTTCGCCGTGTCCCTGTCCGGTCCGTCATCCGCGGCACTCATGTCGGCCTTCGGAATCGGCCTGGGGGTGATTGCCATGGTCACGATGACCTTTGGCAATCTGGCAGCATACGGCCAGTCCAATATGAAGCGGCTGCTGGCATATTCCACGATCGCTCATGCCGGTTACATGCTGATGGCTGTTTCCGCGATGCTGGTGATGCAGAACAGTCCTCAGGCAGGAGCCCTGGGACAGGAAATCAATGCCTGCATCGGCGGGCTTCTGTACTATCTGGCCGTCTATCTGTTCATGAATCTCGGAGCCTTCGCGGTGGTGGCTCTGATTCGCAACTACACATTCACCGAAGAAATCAGCAGCTACGCCGGGCTGGGGCGTCAGAATCCGGTACTGGCGGTGTGCATGCTGTTCTGCCTGGTCAGTCTTGTGGGGATTCCTCCGTTTGGAGGATTTTTCGCCAAGCTGATGATCTTCGGATCGGTCTACAAGGCCGGAGATCTGCACTGGTCCATGTATCTGCTGCTGGCCGTGGGAGGCCTGAACACGGTCTTCAGTCTCGTGTATTATCTGCGCGTCCTGAAAGTGATGTTCATTGAAGAACGGCCGGCGGATTCCCGGCCGATCCGGCTGCCGTCTCTGGAACGGGCGTACGTGAGTCTTCTCGGAGCCTTCGTGCTGCTGCTGGGCTGCGCCCCGCTCCTGGCGGACGGACTGACCCTTCTTGCCGGAGAAGCCGCCAACAGTGTGTTTTCCGCGGCGGTGACGTCTCGATGAGGGATTTCTGAAGAGAATCTGAATCTGTGTCCTCAATACGCGGCTCCGGCCGCGTCGTCTGCAGTCAGCGAGTCTTACAGAGCATCCGTTCCATGCCGAGCCAGTCGAACGAATCGATTCTCAACGATGTCCTCATCGATCTGTCGCGCAGTTTTCTGCAGTACGTGGCAGAAAGCTGGCCCTGGGTTGATGAGTCGGAACAGGCGGTCATCGATCAGCTCCAGGTGCTGGCTGCCCGTCAGCGGCAGGACGCAGCCGACATCGTCCGGATGCTGCAGCAGCGGGATGCTGTCATCGATCCGGGAACGTATCCCACGGAATACACCGATCTGCATTTCATTTCAGTGTCCGTCCTCCTGGACGGGCTTTCCAGAAGCCAGACTCAGATCGATGACCGGCTGGCCGACGCGGAAACCCGTCTCAGACAGGCCGGAGATGAACAGGCGGCAGAGCTTCTGCAGACCATTCGGCAGCACGAAAAAGACATCGCATCGGCAGTCAGTGAGCTTCAGAGGGAACTGTCGTCGGCCGGATCGGAAGCAGCATCTGAAGCCGCCTCTGTCTGATCGTCCGCACCCCGGATCGCCGCTGAGCGGCTGTTGTCATCACTGCCGTGGGGATCACTTGCTTCTGCAGAACCGGGAAGAAGCCGACGGTCCGTCTGGCATCTCATCGGTCGCCGTACTGGATTTGAGCCACCAGGCGGGCTTCCAGGCGGCGGTCGCGTCCGGCCGGCAGCCAGCGCGACGGAACCGCCTGGCCGGTGACCTGGTCGAGATCACGTTCCAGAAGGCTGGATTCGGAAAACGTGGCGCCTCCGGCATAGGTCGCCGTGGGACCGGGAACGTCTTCGATCTGTTTGTGCACGAACACGGCAATCAGCACCTGATCCGTTCCGCTCTGGCTGAATGTCACCGTGACTTTTCGGCGGATCGACTGAATCCCGCTTTCCAGACGGCTGTCCAGCCCCACGGAATCCGGATGCCACGGTTCCAGCAGACCCGATCCGTCGCGATATTCGGTTTCAATGGTGCCTTCCAGCCTGCTTTCCCGGGCGATCTGAAAGTGATGCCGGTGCAGCACCGAGACGGCCCGTTCCCACATGGTGTCGAATCGTGACGCCGGCACGATGAGCGCGTTGGTCTGCGGATCGGGCCGGGACGGCACGACCGCGCAGCCTCCCACGGCCGTCAGCAGCAGTGATAAAACAGGCAAACGGAACACACAATCATCCCTGATCGTGTCGGCGAACACGGGACCGTCCGGATTCTGGCGTCGGCTGCCGGCTGCCACAAGAGGAGTTGGTTCGGGCCGGACAGCTCGGGGGAGCTGTCCGGCCCGAACGGTCTTCCGGTTCCCTGGAAGCCGGACGGTTTCCGGCGAATTCGGCGCCTTCACTTTGATTGGCACGGTGACTGCTTAGTAGGATGAAGCGTCCGGACTGCCGCTGGCAGGCCGACATTCTGCCTCGGGATCCGGCAGAAGTGCTCAATGTGCAGGCAGTGCCGACGACCGGTCGCTGACTCACGCGGATTCGCCGGAACGTTCTTTCTGGCATCGGTGTGCGATGCCGCTGGCGAATCTGAACAGGGAAGGATCTGAGCCGAGACAGGACGAGCATGGCGTGCGTTGATCGCACGGCCTGCGGCAGTCGAGTTTTGTACAGGAGCTTGAAGAACATGGCGAAGACGAAACTGGAATACATCTGGCTCGACGGCTACAAGCCTACTCAGAGCCTGCGGTCCAAGACCAAAATCGTCAGCGATTTTGGCGGCACTCTGGAAGACTGCCCCATGTGGGCTTTCGACGGCAGCTCGACGGAGCAGGCGGAAGGCAGTTCTTCAGACTGTCTGCTCAAACCGGTCGCTCTGTTCCCGGATCCGGCCCGTACGAATGCCTGGCTGGTGATGACAGAGGTGCTCAATGCCGACGGATCCGTTCACGAGTCCAACGGCCGCGCCACCATCGACGACGATGATGAAGATTTCTGGTTCGGCTTCGAACAGGAATACTTCCTGTGGGATCCGGAACACAATCTGCCGCTTGGTTTTCCTCCGGGAGGTTACCCGGCTCCTCAGGGCCCCTACTACTGCTCGGTTGGTGCGAAGAACGCGTACGGCCGTCAGATTGTTGAAGAACATCTGGATCAGTGTCTGGAGGCCGGCATCAACATTGAAGGCATCAATGCTGAAGTGGCGGCCGGTCAGTGGGAATTTCAGATTTTCGCCAAGGGGGCAGCCAACGCAGGCGACCAGGTCTGGGTGGCCCGCTATCTGGCGGAACGGAACGCGGAAAAATACGGCATCGCTATCAACTGGCACCCGAAACCGCTCGGCCCGACCGACTGGAACGGATCCGGAATGCATGCCAACTTTTCCAATTCTCTGCTGCGAACCGCCGGCAACCAGGAGGTTTACGAGGCGATCTGCCAGGCGTTCGAGCCGCGGATTCAGGAGCACATCGATGTCTACGGTCATGACAATGACAAGCGTCTGACCGGACTGCATGAAACGCAGGCCATCGATAAGTTCAGTTACGGCGTGTCGGATCGCGGAGCGTCCATCCGGATTCCCGTTGCCACGGTGGAAGCCGGATGGAAGGGCTGGCTGGAAGACCGACGCCCGGCCTCCAACGCCGATCCCTACAAGGTGGCAGCGGAAATCATCACGACCGTGAAGGGAGCCGCGGTGGAAGCTGTGAACGCGTGAAGCGGGACAGGGCCGCTCTTCCCGTCCTGTCAGCGGAAGCATGATGACGGTGACGAAGAACTGCGGGAGTCACTGCTGACAATCGAGGCGACTCGACTGTCAATCTCCCAGGCCGCCTGGTTTCGACCAGGCGGCCTCCTTCGTGCGCCCCTCCCCGAAACGGTGCTCGGCCCGGCGGTGCCCGTCCGGCAATGACACTGTCTGGCATCCGGACACAGCGGGACGGCCGCTCTGCAGCAGCGGTTCCCGGACAGGTCACAGGCGACCTGCCGTGCGCTGCCGATCACCGGACAGCCGCGCGGCGCAGGCGATCGTTCAGGGCACGGCCCAGTCCCCTGTCGGGAAAACGGCGCGCCAGGATGACAGCCGGCTGCCGGGCATCCAGAACCCTCAGTGCCGCGAAGAAACGCGCTGCACATTCCCGCAGATCGTCCTGCCCCGACAGCCGTTCGACGCAGCAGCAGTCTGCTTCGAAACTTTCCGCAGGTCCCCAGGTCAGCAGAGCGGCCCCGGGAGGGATGGTGTCCGGACTGCCGGAAGGGCCGAACAGGTGGACGGGCGTGTTCGTGGCATAGTGCCGGCTGAGCATACCGGGAGCGGCAGGGGCTTCAGACGGGTGGTCTGAATGCATCGTCGGAGCAGCCGTCGGACCGATGAGCGCTTCGATCATTTCCTGAGAGATGCCGCCGGGACGCAGAATCTGCGGCCGGTCGTGCAGGAAGGAAACGACCGTGCTTTCGACACCGACCCGACAGGGGCCTCCATCGAGGACAGCGTCGATGCGGCCGCGCAGTCCGTCCAGAACGTGACGGGCCGTGGTCGGGCTCACCCCCCCGAACGGGTTGGCACTGGGGGCAGCCACCGGAACAGCGGCTGCGGTGAGCAGGTCCAGGGCCATGGGATGATCCGGAATCCGCACTCCCACGGCCGGCAGGCCCGCTGTGACGAGATCCGGAATGCGGGTCTGTTTGGGCAGGACCAGAGTGAGCGGTCCGGGCCAGAAGGCGTCCGCCAGCCGACGTGCACCAGCCGGGAAAGTCCGCACCAGCGGCAGAACGGCATCGATCCGGGGCACATGAACGATCAGAGGATCGAAGGAGGGCCGCTGCTTGGCTTCGAACACGCGGGCCACGGCCGTTTCCTCCAGTGCGTTCGCACCCAGCCCGTAGACGGTTTCCGTGGGAAAGGCCACGATCTGTCCGCGGCGGATCCGGTCGGCGGCATCAGGGACATCGTTGAGAACCCGTGTCATTGCGCTGTGTTTCAGCAGCCGGGACCGAATCGGGATGGACAGGACGTTCCCGGCGAAAAAAAATGAAATGAACGAAGTTTTGTGAATCCGGCGCTCCACACCCGCCGTTGTCGAAAAACGTGGTCTGAGGATCACAAGTCGGAAGGCCAATGCAATGCCGGACGCTGGTGTCGTGGCAACAATTCTGCTGATCGCCGGATTGTTCCTGCTGGCTCTGGAACTGATGATTCCGAGTTTCGGACTGCTGGGAATCAGCGCGACGGTCTGCCTGGCCGCTTCGCTGTGGGCGGCCGTTCAGGCCTGGTGGCACACGCAGCCGGGCTTCTTCTGGACATATCTGCTGGCATGGGTGGGCGGGATTCCGGCGGTTCTGCTGGTGGCCGTCTGGCTCATCCAGAACACACGACTGGGAAATCACGTGGTCCTTCAGCCTCCGGATACTCAGGATGACCAGGCTCCTCTGGCCGATGTCCGAAAGCACCTGAAGGAGCTGATCGGCCGGAAGGGAGAAACCCTGTCGCCACTGACACCCGGCGGACTGGTCACAGTGAGCGGAGAACGCCATCATGCGGAATGTCGAGGAGGCGCTTTGGAAGCAGGAGCCGCCATTCGTGTTGTGGATGTGCAGGGAACCCGTCTGGTCGTTCAGGCCTGTCCCGATGCGGCTTCACGGCAGCAGACATCGGATTCTGCAAAGCATCCGCAGAGCGGTCCGGCATCTGACCAGCTTGACTTTGATATTCCCGAGAACTACACCGTCGACCAACAGACGGACCGTTCGTCTTCCTGAACAACGGGACGATTTCTCCGGACGGTGTCTGAACCGTTTCGTCCGGAACCAGGAGACTCACTGATGAATCCTGCAGCGATCTGGGTGCTGACCGTTTTCGCCCTGCTGGTGTGCGTGATCGGGCTGGCCGTGTTTGCGCAGTACGCGAGCCTGTGGATCCAGTGCAAGATGACACGGGTGCCCATTTCCCTGATGAATCTCATTTTCATGCGCCTGCGGAAAGTGAGCCCTGTAGTCATCGTCCGCAGCATGATCATGGCGGTTCAGTCCGGGATCACGCAGCATTACCCCATCACGCGCAGCAAACTGGAAGCTCATTATCTGGCCGGCGGCAACGTGCCCAATGTGATTCGCGCTCTGATTGCGGCCCATCGCGCCGGCATCGAACTGGACTGGCAGACGGCCCAGGCAATCGACCTGGCCGGACGCGACATTCTGGATGCCGTCCGCACCAGCGTTTATCCCAAGGTCATCGACTGTCCGGACGCCAGTCAGTCCACCAGCACCCTGGACGCTGTGGCCGGCGACGGCATTCAACTGAAGGCACGGGCACGTGTCACTGTCCGCACCAACATCCAGCAGCTCATTGGCGGTGCCATGGAAGACACCGTGATCGCCCGCGTGGGACAGGGCATCGTTCAGGCCATCGGATCGACGGACTCGTACGCCACAGTGCTCGAAAACCCGGACAACATCTCCCGGCTGGTGCTCAACCAGGGACTGGAAGGAAACACGGCCTACGAAATCGTATCGATTGACATTGCGGATATCGACGTCGGTGAAAACATCGGAGCCCGGCTGTCCGCCGACCAGGCGGAAGCCGATATGAGAGTGGCCCAGGCCAATGCCGAACAGCAGCGAGCCCTGGCCCGGGCCCGTGAACAGGAAATGGTGGCGAAAACTCAGGAAAATCGGGCCAGCGTGGTTCTCGCCGAAGCCGAAGTGCCGCGTGCCGTGGCGGATGGCTTCCGCAGCGGCCGGCTGGGCCTGCTGGACTACTACGAACTGAAGAACGTGCAGGCAGACACCGCCATGCGGACTGCTATTGCCACAGACAGCACGCGCAGCATCACGTCCGGCAACTGAATGTCAGGGAAATCGTCTCCATGATCCGGACGCTCATCTTCATCGCTGTGATTGCTTTTTACATCATCCAGGCGGTGCGCGGCCGGGCTCAGCAGCAGGCGATGCGACAGCCCGGTCAGGGGGCCGGACGGCCGCCGCGGCGTCTGCGGAGTGAACTGGAAGAACTGCTGGCTCAGATGCAGGCTTCCCGGCCGCAGGAGCAGGAACCATCGCAGGCGCCACGGCCACGCCGCCGCAGAAAAAAGCGTCGCCGGTCGCCCGAAACAGCATCGACCACTCGTTCGAGACAGTCGCAGCGGCGTGGCCGGTCTGAAGGCCGGCCACGTCGGGCACTGCAATCGGGTGTCCGGGAACATGTGGAAACACATATCACTCGACACGTTCAGGAACACCTCGATTCGCGAATCGGGCAGGCGGTGGAAACAGACATCGCGCAGTCTGTGGAACATCACCTGGGACGGCGGCAGGAGGAGATGGATGATGCCCGGACGGGAAGCCGGAACCTGCCGACGGCCGCATCGGAACTGCGAAAGCTTCTCCAGAGCCCCGAGGGAGTCCGGCAGGCCGTGCTGGTGAATGAGATCCTGAAACGGCCGGCACGTTTCGGCCGCTGACCAGGCGCCCGGAAGTGGTTTTTGCTGCGGCAATCGCCCTTGAATCCGGCGAGATCGAACGATAGGCTTCCTCCGTTGTCGGGGGGCATTCCGCCACAGACAACTGATCCCCTGTAGCTCAGTTGGTAGAGCGAGCGGCTGTTAACCGCTATGTCGTAGGTTCGAGTCCTACCGGGGGAGCTCGTTTCTGTTCTGCGTAGTCGCAGTACAGAACAGTTCACAGAAAACGTCGAGAGGTTCGCCTCCCGGCGTTTTTTTGTTTGTCGCCTCCCGCAGCGGTGTGTGTCGATCTTCAGGCCAGGTCTCGGCACGATGGCGTGTTCCCCGAAAACGGGTCCAGATGTCATGAAAGTCTCAACGGCCCGGGCGGGCAGGAAGACTGTCGTGAAACGGGAACGACAGACGCCGGTGCAGATCATCCGGAAGCCTCGGGAAGCGGATGCGATGCTGGCGGCCGGGAAGAGGATCGGCCAGGTCACGCAGGCTCTTCAGATCAGCGAGCAGACGTTCCATCGCCGGCGGAACGGGCACCGGCGCGAAGCGTTGGTCGCGGTGGGCTGAAGGCGGAGGAAGCCAGACGGCTGAAGGAGCAGAGCAGGAGAACAGGCGCCTGAAGAAACTTCTGGCGGAGGCCGAACTGGACAGGGAGATTCTGAAGGAAGCTCTGGAGGGAAACGACTGAGCCCGGCGCGGCATCGCCAGATGGTCGAGCACGTTCAGCGAACGAAGACCGTGTCGCATCGACGGAAACTGTTCGATCAGCGATCTGAACCGGCCGCGACAGGAGGGCGTGAACAGACATCCGCACGGCCCTTCTCCTGCGGCAGCCGGTTCCAGGCAGCGAGAATTGGCCGACCGACAGCAATCATCAGCCATCCGCACGAAGAGGGCACGGCAGCCCCGGCAGAAACGAAAGGATGGCGGCTTCAGGACTTGCGGGATGGGGACCGGGGCAGTAGTTTACGTCACTCCGTGAGCAGGTCGTCAGCGGATGCCTGCCGGATTCGGGGCCGAAGCGGTTTCCGGCTTTGCGAGTCAGAGCCTCGCCTGCCGGAACGCCGGTCGAGGCTCCCGTCGGGCGGTGCCCCATATCTCGGAATGTAGCTCAGCTTGGTAGAGCGCTGCGTTCGGGACGCAGAGGTCGCAGGTTCAACTCCTGTCATTCCGACTTTTTCTTCTTCTCGCTCCCTTCCGCTTCTTCTCCCTTCCGCTTCTTCTCCCTTCCGCTTCTTCTCCCTTCCGCTTCTTCTCCCTTCCGCTCCGGGCCGCCTGCCGCGGGGTGGCTCTGCGTATCGGTCAGAACCGGCATTCTGCAGATGCCGGATGACCTGCCGACGCCACACCTGGGGAGACGCTGAACGCCGGGCGGATTCCGGCGGCAGACACCCGCATCGGCTGAATGCGATGCTTCCTGGGTTCCGGAGCATTTCGGGACCGGTCAGCACAGTTGGAACGCATCGACACAGTCCGGGCATGCCAGTGAGAATGGTGCGGAAGCGGAATTCTTTGAAAAAGGTTTCTCATCCGGATTCCGCATCGGCAGGTGTTTCGTCGGGGATGGGCGTTCCGTGCGGATCGATGCGGGGGGCATGCGTGGCCGCATCCAGTTCGTCCCGCAGGGTTCGGCTTGTGAAGTGTTCGAAGCGTTCGGCCTTGTCGTGCAGCCGGGCCGCATCCACGCTGGCGTGAGAAGCCAGATACTGTTCCCAGAGCCGGTGTGCCCGTACAAGCTGTCGGCCGGCAGCGGCACCGGCGGCGGTGAGCGTCACAGCGTCGCCGCTGAAGCGAATCAGTTTCCGATACTGCAGCAGACGCAGGGCGAGTTTCAGCCCGGCCGGTCGGACCAGCAGAATGGACTGCATGGTCTGCAGGTTCGTCTCCGGATGATCACCGCGTTCCTGAAGACGGAACAGCACTGCAATGATGTCGTCCTGCAGAATCCGCCATGCCAGCAGACGGCGGCGGACCAGACGTGTGAGCAGTCCGTGACGGGGACTGATCAGCACACACACGAACAGCAGGCCGCCGGAACAGACGGCCATCATGCCGGCGGTCGTCGTACTGCCGAATCCCAGCAGGCGAGGCAGTTCCAGAGCGGCGGTGTGGCCCAGCAGCGCGGACAGCGCCGCCAGCAGGGCACTGATCGCAACCATGGAACTCAGCCGGTCGGTCAGCAGGGAAGCCGCGGCGGCAGGCACGATGAACATGGCCACCACCAGAATGCTGCCGGCGGTTTCGAAACTGGCCACCGCCGTCACCGCGACAAGGACCATCAGCAGGTAGTGCATGAGCCCGGGGCGGAATCCCAGAGCGGCAGCCAGAGCCGGATCGAATGTGCTGATACGCAATTCCTTGAAAAACAGCACGATGAACGCCGCGTTGATCACCAGTACCGTGCCGAGTACCGGAACAGCCCGGGGGATCTGCCGTCCGGCGATCGACACCGTGTCCAGCGGCGTGAATTCCAGAGCGCCATAAAGAACGCAGTCCGCATCCAGATGAACCCGGTCGGCCGACCAGACGATGAGCACCAGGCCCAGAGCGAACAGGGATGTGAAGACCACCCCCATGGAAGCCCCTTCGTCCACGCGCCCGAACCGACGAATCCATTCGGTCAGCAGGGCGGTCACCACCCCGGCCACCACGGCTCCGGCAAACATCACCGGGCTGCTGCGGGATTCCGTGATCAGAAACGCGGCGGCCAGTCCGGGCAGAACGGCATGCGCGATGGCATCTCCCAGCATGCTCATCCGCCGCAGCACCAGAAAACATCCCGGCAGCGCCGCCGCGACAGCGCACAGCATCCCGGTGAGGATGATCCAGCCGTCGAACTGCCAGTTCCAGGTCGCCATCAGGAATCGGCCCTTTCAGAGGATGACGTTGAATGGGCCGGCCCGGTCAGAACATGGGGGCTGTCGGGAAGCGCTGTCTGTTCTCGTTCGAGCAGGCGTTCCAGGTCGGCAACGATTTCCGGTTCCAGAACATGTTCGATGGCATCGGCATCACGATCGACACGGGCCGGAGCAACATCGGCATGAGTGATCAGATACAGTTCCCACAGACGGTGCTGACGGGTCAGCCGTTCTGCTTCGACGGCTCCCCGGCGGGTGAGCCGCACTCGGTCGCCCAGCCATTCGATGAGTTCTTCGTTCCGCGCCCGCCGGATTTCGCGCAGAAGGCGACGCAGCGGCCAGCTGCGGGCCTCAAGCAGCGTGTCGATCGGCACAGCCGTCCGCGACCGGTCCGCCGAAGTGTCTTCGGACGATCGGGTTTCCTGCAGTTCGAACAGGGCCCGCAGCAGATGCTGCCGATCGACTGAACGGTTCAGCTTCTGCCGTTTTCGCAGACGCGGCAGCAGTCCGCGGGCCGATCCCAGTAGTCCGCTGACACCGAACAGACCGGTGCAGACCAGAACAATCATCGCCCCTGAAGGGGCCCGAACGAACAGGGCACTGAAAACAGCTCCCAGAAAGCCGCTGATTCCTCCCAGAATTCCGGCAGTCAGAAACATCGGCTGCAGCCGCTGCGACCAGAACCGGGCGGCTGCCGCGGGGATCACCAGAAGGGCGATCATCAGAATGAGGCCGACAGCCTGCAGTCCCACGATCGTGATGAGAACGACCAGAGCCATGAGGATGCTGTCGAGCAGGAGAACCGAAAACCCGCAGGCGGCGGCGAACGCATCATCGAAACACAGCAGCCTCAGTTCCTTGAACAGCAGCACACAGACGGCGATTGCCAGGCAGGCGGCGACACCGATCAGGACCGCATCGGCACGCCCCATGGATGCCGCTCTGCCATAGATGAACGCATTCAGCCCGGCCGCGCTGCCGCGTGCCATCTGCTGCGTGATTCCCAGCAGCGCCACCCCGGCTCCGAAAAACACACTCAGCACGATTCCCAGTGCGGCATCTTCCTTCAGCGGTGTCAGACGGCGCAGAGCCAGAACCGACGCCGTGCCGATCAGTCCGCTGACGGCCGCTCCGGTCAGCAGGACGGGCATGGCCCGTCCGTCTCCGCCCAGAGATGTCACCAACATCCAGGCAGCAACAATTCCCGGCAGCGTCGAATGGGCCAGCGCATCGCCCATCAAAGCTCGTCTGCGCAGCAGGGTGAAACTGCCGATCATTCCGGCCGCTGTTCCCAGCAAAGCGGTTCCCAGCACGACGATGCGGACGTTGTAATCCGTCAGCAGCAGGACACGCCACGCCGGATGCCATCCGGCAGAGTCCTGTTCGGCGGGATTCTCTCCGGCGGTGGCTCCGGAAGCCGGCTGTTCGGACACAGACAGGGCGGTCGCTTCCTGAACGGCTGCCGATCCGGCGATCAGCAGCAGCAGTACGATCAGCCCCGTTCGGATGCGGTGCCGAGGCGACCTCAGATGGTGCGTCGCGGCTGTCATCACAGGGACCGTTCCCTTCGGCGCATCGCTTCGCCGACTTCTTCCAGCAGAGTCAGACGGCCGCCGTAGGTCTTCTGCAGATTGTCGGACGTGAAAACTTCCCGGACCGGGCCGCTGGCCACAACACGCATGTTGAGCAGCACGACGTGGTCGAAGTATTCGGGGACCGTCTGCAGATCGTGGTGAATCACGACGGCCGTTTTCCCGTGCTGTTTCATGTCCCGCAGCACATCCACGATCGCGCGTTCCGTCGCCGCATCGACCGCAGCGAACGGTTCGTCCATGAGATACAGATCGGCATTCTGTACGAGAGCTCTGGCCAGAAACGTTCGCTGCTGCTGGCCGCCGGACAACTGACTGATCTGCCGGAAAGCCAGATCGGCAATACCGACTCGGTCCAGAGCCTGCATCGCCTGTTCCCGATGTGTTCTGCGGATCGGACGGCACCACCCGATCTCGCGGTACAGCCCCATGGTCACGACGTCGAGCGCATGGACGGGAAAATCCCAGTCGATGCTTTCCCGCTGGGGCACATATCCCACGCGGTCGCGGCACACCCGATAAGGCCGCCCGAAGATTTCCACTCGACCGGACACCCGCGGCACCAGGTCCATCACGGAACGCAGCAGTGTGCTCTTGCCGGCACCGTTGGGACCGACGATGGCCGTCAGCGTGCCCGGAGGCACGTCGAACGCCACATCCCAGACAACCGGCTTGCGGTCCCACGCGACGGTCAGATCCGACACGGACAGCGGAATGTCGGCGGGACAGCCTGAAGACGGGGCCGCCGAACGGCGCGGATCGTCTGAACGCGCCGTGCCGCCGGAGTGTCCGTCGGCCGTGCTCGTGCGGGACGGGGCCGGATCGGAACGATCGTGAGTCACGGCTGGTCTCCTGACAGAACCGTCGACAGTTTCCCGTTGAGGCCGCGTTTCGGAGCCTGACCGCCCAGGGCGCGGGTGATGGCTGTGAAGTTGTGATCCATCATGCCGATATACGTGCCTTCGTACGTTTCCGATGGTCCCATGGCATCAGAAAACAGTTCTCCGCCAATGACCACCCGATGTCCCCGCGCAGCGGCTCCTTCGATCAGCGACTCGATGCTTTTCCGCGGCACGCTGCTTTCGACGAACACCGCCGGCACCCGGCGGGAAACGAGCAGATCCACCAGCGCTGTCACCCGCTGCAGACCGGCTTCCGATTCCGTGGAAATTCCCTGGATGCCCTGCACATCCAGATCGTAAGCCCGCCCCAGATAACTGAACGCGTCGTGCGAGGTCACCAGCACGCGGCGTTCCTGCGGAATGGAAGCAATGCAGCCGCGGCCGTATTCATGGAGATCCCCCAGTCGCCGGCGAAACTGTTCGGCTCGTTCCCGAAACGCGCCGGCCCGGTCCGGACGCCGTTCCGACAGTCCGACCACAACAGCATCGATGCACTCCGCCCACAGCTCCACGTCCATCCAGACGTGCGGGTCGTAATGGCCGGCGAATCCATCCGGTTCCAGCAGACGGGATTCATCGATGGCCCCGGTGACCGGGATCACGGGCCGGGATCCCGCCATCTTCATCAGCGTGTCCGTCATCCGGCCTTCCAGCAGCAGTCCGGAATAGAACACGATGTCTGCGGAATTCAGACGCAGCACATCGTCCCGCGTGGCTTTGTACAGATGCGGGTCGACTCCGGAACCGCAGATCTGGACGACGTCGACATCCGGACCGCCCACTTCCCGAACCAGATCGGCCACCATGCCGACCGTGGCCACCGCCCGAATCCGGCCGGATGCATCCGCGCTGTCAGAAGGCGTCTCTGCAGAGCGACCAGCCGGCCTGCTGCAGCCGACTGTCGCTGCCAGCAGCACGAGCATCACACGGAACCACAGACACAGACGCTGATCGCATTTCATGGCAGGAGTCCTGTACGGGCGACAGGACCGGTCCGATTTCGGACTGCCGGCCGCCCGCGGTCTGACCGGCAGGTTTCTGCAGTCCCCAATTTAGCTGCTGCTACAAGTGGCGTCAACGCCGGGGCAGCGGACACCGCCAAACGCCAAACCGCCAAACGAGCGGACTGCTCCCGGGGCGTCCTGCAGCCCTGCAGCCGCCTTCGGCGGGCCGGCCCCGGCACGAAGTCCGTGTCCGGCAGAACGCTGCACGCGCTTTCCGAAAGCCGCTCGGAATCTCTGTCCGGGCAGACTGAATCGGACGGGATTCCGGTCGCTGACGCTGAAACTCACTTGCTGCGAGTGCCGATTCGCAGTGAGATGACCGTTTGGTTTCCGTGCGGCGGGTGCCCGATGCGGGTTCTGAACCATTCCTGAAGGAGAAAATCGGTTTGCCGGATCTGCGTGGACTGCTGAGTGGACTGCTGGCCTGTTTTGCCGGACTGGCGGCTGCGGCATCGGGCGCCGAGGAATCGGCTGCTGAGGGAGTGGCCGGCACGGGAGAGGCCGTCGCTGCGGACGGCCGTCCCAACGTGCTGATCGCCATCAGCGACGACGTGTCGTGGCCGCACGCATCGGCCTATGGTTCGCGGATGGTGTCGACGCCGGTGTTCGATCGCGTGGCCCGTGAGGGTGTTCTGTTTCAGAACGCCTTCTGCCCGGCGCCCGGCTGCAGCCCGTCCCGTGCGGCGTTTCTGACGGGGCGGTCGATCTGGATGATTGAAGCGGCCGGCACCCATGCGAGTTATTTTCCGGCCCGTTATCGCACGTTTCCCGAACGCCTGCAGGAAGCCGGTTATTTCGTGGGCAGTACGGGCAAAGCCTGGGCTCCCGGAGACTTCCGGCACGACGGGCGGACGGACAACCCCGCCGGTCGGCGCCGGGGCATGCGACGAGACGATTACGTGGATGGATTCCGGCAGTTTCTCCAGGAACGGCCGACGAATCGGCCGTTTTGCTTCTGGTTCGGCAGCCATGACGCTCACCGCCCCTTCGAACGGGGCATCGGTGAACGGAACGGCCGGAGTCCGAACGAGGCCGAGGTGCCACCGTTTCTGCCCGATCACCCTGTGGTCCGCAGCGATCTGCTCGATTACGCCTTTGAAATCGAACGATTCGACCGGCATCTGGGGGAGATTCTGCAGATTCTGGAAGCGACCGGGGAACTGAACAGGACTCTCATCATCGTCACCAGCGACAACGGCATGGGGTTCCCCCGGGCCAAGGCCAACTGTTATGAATTCGGCATCCACATGCCACTGGCGGTGTGCTGGAAGGACGCCATTCCGCCGGGACGCGTTCTGACGGACCTGGTTGATTTCACGGATCTGGCCGCAACGATCTGCGATGCAGCGGGGGTGCAGCCGGCCTCTGACGATCCTCCCATGAGCGGACGCAGTCTGCTGGAAGCACTGAAATCGGATCAGGAGGGCCTGGTCGATTCATCGCGGACGGCTGTTTTCGTGGGCCGGGAACGGCATTCCTCATCGCGGTTCCATTCTCTGGGGTATCCTCAGCGAGCCATCCGCACGCCCGAATGGCTGTTCATCATGAACCTGCGGCCGGAACGGTGGCCGGCCGGGGCACCTCGCAAGTACAGCCAGGTCGTTTTTCGGGCGGACGGCACTCCCCTGGGACAACTCGGCCCGATGCACGGCGGCTACCACGACATCGACGCCTGCCCCACTCTCGATTTCCTCATCGAACACCGCAATGATCCGGTCATCGGCCGTTTTCTGAAGCTGGCCGTGGACCGGCGGCCGGCCGAAGAACTGTTCGACATCCGCAGCGACCCCGGCTGTCTGAACAACCTGGCGGATGATCCGGACTACGCCGACGTGGTGGCCGATCTGCGGAAACGTCTGACCGATCACCTGCGGCGCACCGGCGATCCCCGCATGACAGATCAGGGAGACGTGTGGGAAACCTATCCGCGTGTCAGCCGTCTTCGCTGGTTCGAAACTCCGGACTGGGCTCGGAAACATCCCGAACGGGTGCCGTACCAGGAATGGCTGGAACGGCGGCGTCCGCGGGCGCCGGAAGGCTCAGCACACTGAACCTGCTGCCACAGCAGATTCCCGCAGACCACCGGCCCGGCTAATCCGCTTCGGCGTAATCCGTCACATCCGGACAGGTGCAGACGAGATGACGGTCTCCGTAGTGCTGGTCGATGCGTGCGACGGGAGGCCAGTAGCGGTGCTGCTTCAGCCAGGGAGCCGGCCAGGCGGCCTGTGAGCGTGGATAGGAACGATCCCAGACATCGCGGGTCACGCATTCGGCCGTGTGCGGTGCATGCCGCAGCACGGATTCCTCCGCCGACACGTCACCGGATTCAACCGCCTTCATTTCTCCGTGAATGGCGATGAGTGCCTCGCAGAAGCGGTCCAGTTCCGCACGCGATTCGCTTTCCGTCGGTTCGATCATCAGCGTGCCGGGAACCGGCCACGACATGGTGGGAGCGTGGAAGCCGAAATCGATGAGCCGTTTGGCCACATCATCGATGACCAGCCCGGTGGCATCGCACAGCGGCCGCAGATCGATGATGCATTCATGGGCCACACAGCCACGATCTCCGCGATACAGAATCGGGAAATACGGCTGCAGCCGGTGAGCGATATAATTGGCGTTCAGGATGGCGCGGCGAGTGGCTTCCGTCAGCCCTTCGGCTCCCATGAGCGTGATGTACATCCAGGAAATCGTGAGAATGCTGGCACTGCCAAAGGGCGTTCCCGATACCGCTCCATCCCGCCGCTTCAGATGCCACGGATGTCCCGGAAGAAATTCGGCCAGATGCTCGGCCACAGCGATCGGACCGACTCCCGGGCCGCCTCCGCCATGAGGAATGCAGAATGTCTTGTGCAGGTTCAGATGGCAGACGTCCGCTCCCAGCTCGGCCGGAGAACACAGGCCGAGCTGGGCGTTCAGGTTGGCTCCGTCCATATACACCTGACCGCCGTGTTCGTGCACGATGTCGCAGATGGTCCGGATACCGGATTCAAACACGCCGTGTGTGGAGGGGTAGGTCACCATCAGAGCGGCCAGACGATCGGCGTGCTGTTCCGCCTGTTCTTTCAGACTGTCCAGGTCGATGTTGCCGCGTTCATCGCACTGCACCGGCACGACCCGCATTCCGGCCATCACCGCACTGGCCGGGTTGGTCCCGTGAGCGGACACAGGAATCAGGCACACGTCGCGCTGCTGGTCCTGAGACCGGTGAAACTGTCGAATTGCCAGCAGACCGGCCAGTTCTCCCTGCGAACCGGCATTCGGCTGAACGCTGACGGCGGAGAATCCCGTACAGGCCGCCAGCCATGATTCGAGCTGTTCGATCATCTGGCGGTAACCGATCCACTGATCTGCCGGAGCGAACGGATGCGGCCGGCTGACCGACCGCCAGCTCAGAGGAATCATCTCAGCGGCCGCATTGAGCTTCATCGTGCAGGATCCCAGAGGAATCATGCTGGTGTTCAGAGCGATGTCGCGTGTCTCCAGCCGGTGCAGATAACGCATCATCTCCGTTTCGGTGTGATACGACTGAAACACGGGCTGCTGCAGGAACGCATCCTGCCGCTTCAGATGTTCGGGCAGCGGGGATTCCAGGTCGGCCGGAAGATCGCTGCCTCCGATCGCCTGCAGCAGACGGCTCACCTCCTGGTCGGTGCTCAGTTCATCCAGGGCGATGCCCCAGTCTCCATTGTCCCAGGACCGCAGGTTGAATCCTGCCTGGCGGGCCTTTTCAGCAACCCGTTCGCCTCCGGAACACCGCAGCGTGTCGAAGAACACGTCGTGGTGAACGGTGAATCCGCTGTTCTTCAGTGCGGCTGCCAGCCGCACCGTCAGCCGGTGGATGCGTTCGGCGATCTGTTTCAGACCTGTCGGGCCGTGCCAGGCCGCCCACGTTCCGGCGATCACGGCCAGCAGAACCTGCGCTGTGCAGATGTTGCTGGTCGCTTTTTCCCGGCGGATGTGCTGTTCGCGTGTCTGCAGAGCCAGACGATACGCCGGTCGGCCTTCGGCATCCCGGGAAATTCCCACGATGCGGCCTGGCAGCTTGCGTTTCAGGCTGTCGGTGCAGGCGATCCATCCGGCATGGGGGCCGCCGAATCCCAGGGGCACACCGAAACGCTGGGCACTGCCCACAGCGATGTCGGCTCCCAGCACGCCCGGCGGAGTCAGCAGAACCAGAGCCAGCAGATCGCAGGCCATGACGACTTTGCAGTCGGCTTTCCGGGCGGCGGCGATGATGTCGGTCGGATCAGCGATGCCGCCGCTGGTCCCCGGGTACTGCAGCAGAATTCCGGCCACAGAATCGTCGAACGTCCAGGTATCCGGATCACCGATTTCCAGTTCGATGCCGGCCGGTTCGGCCCGCGTCTGCATCACGGCAATCGTCTGCGGATGACATTCTTCAGAAACAAAGAAACGACGGCGTCCCCGGGATGCGGCCACGCACATGGCAGCCGCTTCCGCCGCCGCCGTCGGTTCATCCAGAAGCGAGGCGTTGGAAATCGGCAGTCGGCTCAGCTCGGCAATGAGGGTCTGAAAGTTGAGGCAGGCTTCCAGGCGTCCCTGAGAAATCTCCGGCTGATAGGGCGTGTAGGCCGTGTACCAGCCGGGGTTTTCCAGAATGTTCCGCTGGATCACCGGAGGCGTCACACAGGCCGCGTAGCCGGCACCGATCAGAGACCGCATTTCCTGGTTCTGATCCATGATCTGCGCCAGATCGTTCAGTGCCTCCTGTTCGGTTCGCGGTTCCGGAAGACCGCGAAACGGCTGCCGACGGCGCAGATCGGACGGAATGACGTCGTCGATCAGAGCATCCACCGATTCGTACCCGATGTCGCGGGCCATGGCTTCCGCCTGTTCGGCCGTCATGCCCAGATGACGCCGCGCAAAACGGGAACTCTGGTCGAGACTCGCCCGGACCGTATCTGTCATCATCAGATGTCTCCACAAATCCGCAGACTGTTCCGCAGAGAGCCGCAGCGACGGGAACCGGAAAGACCGATCGCCGTCTCTTCGCGGCGTCTCACATATCATTCCGTCCCGATGTGCCGGAAACCGGACCGTCGTCTATTCGGCCGTCATGTTTTCGTACGCAGCGGCATCCATGAGCTGACTCACGGATGCCGGATCGTCCGGCCGCATGCGAAACAGCCAGCCGTCCGTCCAGGGAGACGAATTGACCAGTGTGGGGTCGTCTTCCAGGGCCGTGTTGACTTCCACGATCGTGCCGCTGATCGGTGCGTAGATGTCGCTGGCCGATTTCACCGATTCCACCACGGCGACTTCCTCACCGGCGGTCACCTGCCGATCGGTTTCGGGAAGTTCCACATAGACCAGTTCGGTCAGTTTCTCCTGGGCGAAGTCCGAAATCCCGACGGTCACGGTTCCGTCGGTTTCTTCCCGCACCCATTCATGAGATTCTGCAAACCGCAGGTTCTCCGGCACATTCATCTGGCGATCTCCCAATTCAACACGTGCCGGCATCTGCGGACGAAACGGTCCGTCCGGCTGTCTGTGGAAACCGACAGCTTCAACGAAGCTGAATTCGGCATCGCCGGAACGTCTCCTGTTTCCGCAGAGTTCGGCCGGCATGTTACCGGTGAGCAGGCAGCGGTGCGGCCTGTTCGCCGGGAGCGGACGAAGAGCGAAGTCTAAACGAACGGCTTCCGAACAACCCGGCAGGGGAAGCGTTTTCCGCGGATTTCCATCATCAGGTCTGTTCCTTCCCGATGATGGCCGGTTTCCATCCACACCAGGGCGATCCCGCAGTTCAGAACCGGAGACATGCCGCCGCTGGTGACCGTTCCCACCCGAGTCTCGTTATGAAAAACAGCATAGCCGTGCCGCGGCGGCGGGGCTTTGCCGGTCTGGCGGACTGCCACAAGCCGATGCGCGGGGCCCTGCTGTTTCTGCTGCAGAACGGCCGACCGGCCGATGAATTCCGGTTTCGAAAAATCCACGGCGAAACTCAGACCGCATTCGACGGGCGTGCGTTCCGGAGTCAGATCGCTGCCGTTGAGCGGGTAACATTTTTCCAGCCGCAGCACATCGCGGGCTCCCAGACCGGCAGGTGTCGCGCCGGCTTCAATCACGGCATCCCACCACAGCCCCAGAAATTCCCCGGGACAGAACAGTTCGAAACCGTCTTCACCGGTGTATCCGGTGCGGCAGACATAAAACGGCCCCGTGCGCCGCGGCAGATCCAGAATGCCGAATCGGGGCGGCAGAACGGCCGGCTGAGGATCCCCCGCATCGCGCTGAATCTTTTCGAACCAGGCAGCCGCCTGCGGCCCCTGGACGGCAATGCCGCCGAACTGGTCGCTGCGGTTCTGCAGTTCCACGTACTCCGGCAGATGACGGGTCAGCCAGGCCACATCCTCATCCACCATCGCGGCGTTGACCACCAGAAAACAGGTGGTTTCGTTCAGGCAGTACACGATGAGATCATCGATGATACCGCCCTGTTCGTTCAGCAGAAGACTGTACTGTCCTTCGCCCGGTTTCAGTCGGGAAACGGAAGACGTGAGCAGCCGGTCCAGAGCTGCGGCGGCGATTCCAGGCGCCGCCGCATGCACCAGAAGCTGTCCCATGTGAGAAATGTCGAAAACGCCTCCGGCGGACCGGACAGCGAGAGCTTCCGGACGAATTCCGGTGTACTGAACAGGCAGACTCCAGCCGGCGAATTCGACCATGCGGCCGCCCAGGTCTCGGTGGCGGCTGTTGAGCGGAGAAAGGTGCAGTTCTGTCATGTTCCGGCTCGCGGTCCGGCCTGTTTCACGGCATCGTCCGTGTTGTCGGCATAGGTTTCGAAATTGCGGTGAAAACGAACGGCCAGTTCTCTGGCCGTTTTTTCCCATTCTTCCGGATCGCGCCAGGCCCGTCGCGGCTCCAGCATTTCGGCCGGCACCCCTTCGCATTCCGTGACAGCCGCCAGACCAAACACCTTGTCCGTCACCGTCGCGGCGGTCCGCAGCGCTCCGCTGTGAATTCCATCGATGATGGCCCGTGTGAAACGCAGCGGCATCCGGCTGCCGGTTCCGTAAGCACCACCCGACCAGCCCGTATTCACCAGCCAGACGGACACATTGTGCTGCCGGATTCTGTCGGCCAGCAGATCGGCATAACGGGCAGGATGCCAGACGAGAAACGGGCCGCCGAAGCAGGGAGAAAAGGTGGCTTCCGGTTCGTTGACGCCCATTTCTGTACCGGCCACTTTGGCCGTGTACCCGCTGATGAAGTAATACATGGCCTGTTCGGGGGTGAGGCGGGCGACGGGGGGCAGCACACCGAAGGCATCACACGTCAGAAAGATGACGTCGGTGGGATGTCCGGCCACGCAGGGAATCTTCGCATTCCGCATGTGCTGCATGGGATAGGCCCCGCGGGTGTTCTGCGTGATGGACGTGTCGCTGAAATCCACGTGATGGTGGGCCTGGTCGTAGACGACATTCTCCAGAACGGCCCCGAACCGCAGCGCATCGAAGATTTCCGGTTCGGACTCGCGGGTCAGATAGACGGCTTTGGCGTAGCAGCCGCCTTCGATGTTGAAAATCCCGTCGTCCGACCAGCCGTGTTCATCATCACCGATGAGGTATCGATGGGGGTCGGCCGACAGCGTCGTCTTGCCGGTCCCCGACAGCCCGAACAGCACGGATGACTGCCCGGACTGCTGATCGCACGTGGCCGAACAGTGCATGGACAGGATGCCCTGGCGGGGCAGCAGATAGTTCATCCACGTGAACACGGCCTTCTTCATTTCCCCGGCGTACTCGGTGCCCAGCAGCACCACTTCCTGCCGCTCGAGACTCAGATCGACGCTGGTCCGCGACGTCATGCCGGTGGTGTAGCGATTGGCCGGAAAGGCGCCCGCGTTGAAAATCACGAAATCCGGATCGCCGAATTCCTGCAGTTCCTCGTCGGTGGGCCGGATGAGCATGTTTTCCATGAACAGGGCATGATAGGGGCGTGCACAGATCACGCGGACCTTCTGCCGGACCGCCGGATCCCAGCCGGCGAACGCATCCACGCAGTACAGCCGGGGACGGGTATTCAGGTAATCGATGGCCCGTTCCCGGTTGATGGCGAAGGTCAGTTCATCCAGAGGAAAGTTGACCGGCCCCCACCACACATCCTTTTCCGAATCCGGATGACGCACGATGCGTTTGTCATCCGGAGACCGCCCCGTTTTTTCTCCCGAATAGGCGATCAGGCAGCCGGTGTCGGAAATCGTCGTACCGGGTTCGTACCGAATGGCATGCTCATACAGACTGGGCGGATTCAGGTTGCGATGGATTTCGCGCACCGTGATTCCGCAGTCGGACAGATCGAAGGTCTGGTTCACAGCATGTGTCCCTGAAAAAATTCCCCCTCGCGGGAACGACGGTTTCGAAAACCGGGGCCGCAGTGTCCTGCAGTGGTTGCCGCCGGGGACCGGTTCGTCTCCGCGATTCGCCGGAATGTCCCGATCTGTCCCTTATTTGTGATTCCGGACGGACTGTCAACTGATCGGCGCGAAACGCTGTGTATTGTGCCCGGTGGAGGCCGGTTGTCGGTGCGGACTGCCCTTCTATAATTCCGCCTTCGAATCGGGTCTTCCTGTTCCTTCAGATGAACTGCTGTTCCCCGGCCGGGCGGACGGGGGCGATTTCGGACATTCCACTGTGCTCAGAACTCATACCTGCGGCGAGCTGCGCCGCGAACATGTCGGTCAGACGGTCACGCTGTGCGGCTGGGTTCACAGCTATCGCGACCACGGCGAAAATCTCGTGTTCGTCGATCTGCGCGACCGCTACGGAAAAACCCAGGTTGTGTTCAACACCGAAGAAGACAGCCGAATCGATGCTCTGGCCCGCCGACTGCGCCGGGAAGACGTCATTCGCATCGCGGGAGAAGTGCGTTATCGGGGAGACGACCTGGTCAATCCTCGTCTGGCAACCGGCGACATCGAAGTGCGGGCCCATGAACTGACGGTGGACAGCTCCAGCCGCACTCCTCCGTTCGAACTGGAAGGGTCCGATCTTCCGAACGAAGAACTGCGGCTGCGGTACCGCTTCGTCGATCTCCGTCGTGAACCGCTGCAGCGGAATCTGATCGTCCGCCATCAGATCACTCAGGCGGTGCGCGACTATTTCAACAGCCGCGATTTTCTGGAGATCGAAACGCCCATGCTGGGCCGCAGCACTCCGGAAGGGGCCCGCGACTACCTGGTTCCCAGCCGGGTGCATCCGGGCAGCTTTTACGCTCTGCCGCAGTCTCCTCAGATCTACAAGCAGATCCTCATGGTCGCCGGGTTCGACCGGTACTACCAGATCGCCCGCTGTTTTCGCGATGAAGACCTGCGGGCCGACCGCCAGCCGGAATTCACGCAGATCGACGTGGAAATGGCGTTCGTCGAACGCGACGACATCCTGGAACTCATCGATGGACTTGTCTGTCAGGTGGTGAAACAGGTGCGCGGCATCGAACTGCCCTCGCCTCTGCCCCGCTACAGCTATGCGGATGTCATGGAACGCTTCGGGACGGACAAGCCGGACCTGCGTTTCGGCATGGAACTGGTGGACATCGCCGGTCCGGCAGCGGCCAGCGATTTCGGAGTGTTTCGGTCGGTTCTGGACAGCGGCGGACGCGTCCGCGGCATCAACGCGAAGGGAGCGGCCGACCGATACAGCCGGCGGCTGCTGGACCGGGAACTGAAGGATTTCGTCGGCGAATACGGGGCCCGCGGGCTGGCCTACATGAAAGTGGCCGGCGGAAAACTGGAATCAACCATCGCCAAATTCTTTCCGGAACAGTCGCAGCAGGACATCATCGAACTGATGCAGGCGGAAGATGGCGACCTGCTGCTGTTCGTGGCCGATCAGGCCGACATCACGTCCGCTGCCCTGGCGGCCCTGCGCAATCGTCTGGGCCGGGAACTGAATCTGTACGATCCGGATGCCTTCAGCGCACTGTGGGTCGTCGATTTCCCGCTGGTCACCTGGAACGACGAAACACAGCGGTACGACGCGGAACATCATCCGTTCTGTCAGCCGCATCGCGATGACCGGGATCTGCTGACCAGCGACCCGGCCCGGGTGCGGGCCGATTCCTACGACCTGGTCGTCAACGGCTGCGAAGCGGCCAGCGGCAGTGTGCGTATTCACGATTCGAAGATTCAGCAGCAGGTGTTCGATCTGCTGAACATCAGTGAACAGGAAGCGGAACGGCGGTTCGGGTTTCTTCTGGAAGCCCTGCGTTACGGTGCTCCGCCCCATGCGGGAATCGCGCTGGGACTGGATCGCTGGGTGATGCTGCTGACCGGCGACGACAACATCCGGGACGTGATCGCCTTTCCCAAGACGCAGCGGGCTTCCGACCTGCTGTCCGGAGCACCGGCGCCGGTCGACGATCATCAGCTTCGCGACCTGCACATCCGCACCGATTCCCCGGACCAGTCGATTCTGGACGAATGACCGCAGGATGACATCCGATGCGTGGACTCTGACACCCGCTCAGCAGGCGGCCGTGGATCATTTCGAAGGTCCGCTGCTGGTGCTTGCCGGACCCGGGTCCGGCAAGACGCGGGTGATCACCCGGCGCATCGCCCGCCTTCTGGAACGGCGTGTTCCGGCCGAATCCATTCTGGCTCTCACGTTCACCAACAAGGCCGCCCGGGAAATGGCCTCGCGCGTGCAGCGGCTGGTTCCCGGACATCCGGTTCATGTGAGCACCTTTCATCGTTTCTGCGCACGGCTGCTGCGGGTGCGTCCGGAAGCGGCCGGGCTGCGTTCCAGTTTCACGATTCTGGATCAGGGCGACCAGACGACTCTGGTGCGCCGCATCATGAAGGACTGCGGCTTCGATGTGTCCCACTTCGAACCGCGGAGCGTTCTGAACCGTATCAGCCGGGCCCGCAACGAACTGGTCACGGCCGACGCCTTTCGCCGGCGCTTTCAGGAACGCACGGGCGATCCTCTGGATGCGGTCGTCTGCGAAGTGTTTCCGAAATACGAACAGCAGCTTCTCAGTCAGAACGCCGTCGATTTCGATGCTCTGCTGCTGCACGTGGTCGACATTCTGACGCACTGTCCCGAACAGCGGGAACTTCTGGGCAGCCGGTATCGGTTCCTTCTGGTCGATGAGTATCAGGACACCAATCTGGCTCAGTATCGCATTCTCACCGGCCTGTCACAGGTTCATGGCAATGTCTGTGCCACGGGAGACCCGGACCAGTCGATCTACGGGTGGCGTGGAGCCCGGCCGGACAACATCGTTCAGTTCGAACGCGACTTTTCCGACGTCACCGTGGTGATGCTGGATGAAAACTTCCGCAGCACCGCTTCCATCGTGTCCTGCGCCGATCAGCTCATCGCCTGCAATGCCCGCCGATACCCGCGCCGGCTGACGACTCCCAACCCGCCCGGCGTGCCCGTGAAGCTGCGCGGTTTCGCCACCGGCGACAGCGAAGCCGATGGCATTGCGGCAGAAATCGCTGCCTCTGTCCGGTCCGGACAGCGGACGTATTCCGACTACGCCGTGTTCTACCGCGTGAATGCGCTGTCGCGGTCGCTGGAAACGGCGCTGTCCCGTTACGGCGTTCCGTTCCAGGTGGCAGCCGGCCTGTCCTTTTACGAACGCATGGAAATTCGTGACCTGCTGGGATATCTGCGGGTCATCGAAAACGATGCCGATGAATCCGCTCTGCTGCGGATCATCAACCGGCCCGCCCGCGGCATCGGACAGAAAACGCTCATGCATCTGAGCCGTTTTGCGGACCATCACGGCATCACGCTGTTCGAAGCAGCCTGCCGGGCCGGCGAAGTGCCGTCACTGACGTCCCGCAGCAGGCGGTCTCTGCTGGCCTTCACCGACATCATCCGGCGTCTTCAGGAACAGGCCGCACAGGAATCGGTGGCCGGAGTGATCGAACGGCTGCTGGCAGAAATCGATTACCTGGCTCTGTGGCGCGACGACGACAACGAAATCGATCAGGACCGGGCCGCCAACGTCTACGAACTCATCAGTGCAGCCCGGCAGTACGAAGCGCAGGCAGCGGAGACCGATGACGTGCCTTCGCTGCAGGGGTTCCTGGAACTGGCCGGTCTGACGAGCGAAGCCGACAGCATCCGGGATGCCGCCGGCGCCGTGACGCTGATGACGATGCACGCGGCCAAGGGACTGGAATTTCCGGTCGTCTATGTTCTGGGGCTGGAAAACGGTCTCATTCCGCACGAACGCGCTGTCCGCGATGGCGATCCGGCGGCATTCGAAGAAGAACGCCGGCTGCTGTTCGTCGCTGTCACTCGGGCCCAGGAAGAACTGCATCTCACCCGAACCCGCGAACGGACGTTTCGCGGGCAGAGGCGAACGACGATTGCCAGTCCGTTTACCGATGAAATGCCGCTGGAATACGACGACGTCGACGCGGTCTGGCCACAGTCCGATTGTTCGGAACCGACTGAGAATCCTTCTGTTCAGCAGGCCCGGCAGCAGCGCAAACCGTCTGACCGGAAGCCGGCGTTTCCGGCTCTGATGACGGGATCCCAGTTGCTGAAGCGGCATCAGGAATCGCATCATCGGGATGGTGGCAGCGAAACGTTCCCGGCCGGGACCCCGGTTCGGCATCCTCTTTACGGCCGCGGCATCGTCGTCCGCACCACCGGAACCGGCCACCGGGCGACTGTCACGGTCCGTTTCGAAACCGCTGATGAAGACCAGACCTTCATCGCGGATCGCTGCCCTCTGCAGCCGGCCGGCCCGCCGCGTAAGCCTTCTTCGGAATGATGGAACTGTTTTCGTCTGCCGACCGTCAGTGCATTCAGGAATGCATTGCCCGCCCAGTCCGGCATCGTTTCTGGCGTTCCCCACCAGCCGGACCGTCACAGCGTCCGGTTTCCTGGCGGGACGGCTCTGTCAACCGGGGTCGAATGCCCCGCGGCTGACGGCAGCATACGGACTGCGGACGGACACGGTTGGTTGCTGACTGCCGGTCGTCCGCGTCGGGACTTTTCCTCCGGAAGACCCGCACTCTTCCGCTGCCATGCCGGTGGAAGAGGCACGGAGGAACATCCGGTGGCTGCATCAGAAAGAACGGCCTTTCCTTACCTCGTCTCCGCTTCACACCGGCCGCCGGCACGATCGGCTGTCGCCGGCGCCGCTTGCATTTGGAGGGCGGGCCGCCAGGATGGCGCCTTTCCCGGAGCGTGTTTCGGCACGGTCCGGTTTCCGGATACGACTGATTCTTTTCCGACACACTGACGATTCGATCATGCTGCCTCTGACCCCCGTGACCGATGCCGAGGCCGAAGGCAAAGCGGCTCAGGCCTTCCAGCGCATTCGCGACGTTCTCGAAGTCGATGACGTCCCCGAACTGTTCCGCCTCATGGCCCATGTTCCGGTTTTCGTCCACGACTTTTTTATGAACTTCCGACGCACAGTACTCGGAAGCGGACAGCTCGACGAACGCCGCCGACTGCTGGTGGCTCTGGCCGTGGCCGGACAGTGCGGTTCTTCGGACTGGATCGATTTTCTCAGAAACCGCGCGGCGGCTCACGACATCAGCGATGCGGTGATCGCCGACGTTCTGGCAGTCGCCGGGACGAACGGCATGTACAACGTGCTGTTCAAGTTCCGCGACCTGGCCGGCTCGGATGTGTTCGAAGGCATGCCCATCGGTCTGCGGGCGCACACGTTTCAGGGAACGTCGCTGGATGAACAGACGGTGGAACTGATCAATCTGGCACTGAGCACCATCAACGGGTGCCGCCCCTGTACGTCCGGCCACGTGGCCAAAGCCCGCGAACTTCAGCTTGCTCCGGAAGCTGTCTACGAAGCGGTCCAGTGTGCTGCCACGATGATGTCCGGGATTCTGTTCCTGAAATCGATCGGGCGATGATGCCGCGCATCGGCCGGTCGGACGGCGCTGCCGGGCGTATGTCGGCCCCCCGTTATTCGGCCGTCTGTATCCGGGCCGCTGCGGCCTGCAGAGCCTGCACGTTCTGCTTCAGACGTCCCGCCAGGGTGCGGCCGTCTCCGTCAGCCCGATCGCACAGATCCACGGCGGCCACCGGGATGCCGCGGTCCTGAACGATTCGGTTCACCTGGTCGGCCAGCGGAAGACGCGCCAGAATGATGTGCGGATCCTGTTCATCGATCGCCTGAAGCAGCTTTGCCTGTGCTGATTCGGTCAGCGATTCGCTTTCCGGCAGGTGGACATAGTGCAGATTCCATCCCAGACGCCGTACCAGGTACTGATACACCGGAGCATCACCCAGAACGGTGATGTCGGTCTTCTGAGTGTCTGCTGCCAGTTGTTCCAGAAGGCGGTTCACGTCAGTCAGTTCGGCCGTCAGTTCGTCACAGCCGTGGCGGATTTCGGCGGCAGCGTCCGGAAGAATGTCCAGCAGCACGTCTCGAGTGCGTTCTGCCTGGGAGATGGCCAGTTCGGGGTCGAGCCACGTGGCCCAGACGACTCCGGCGTGCGAATGGCGGCCTTCCGGTCCGTGCTGGTGCACCACAGCATCCGGCACGCGGATGAATTCGCTGTAGTATCCGGAAGCCGTATCGACCAGCCGTGAACGCGGCAGCGTCACCTGCTGCAGCCACGGTTCGTGGTCTCCCCCGCTGATGAGGATCCGCGTGGCTTCCTGCATCGTGCGAATCGCGTCCTGTCCGGGTGTCCATGTGGGAGACGACGCCGCTGGCGGCACGACCAGCACGATGTCCGCAGCCGATCCGGCCATCCGCTGTGCCATTTCCAGCAGAGGCACACTGGTGACGGCAACCGTCACCCGCTCAGGCGCCGCGGCCACCGGTGCCGGTTCCTTCTGACAGCCGATCACCGGAAGCAGACCGGCCGTTACCAGGCACGCTGCCCGTCGAAGCATCGGAACCGACATGCGGGGCCAGCGGTCGGTCCGCTGTCGGCTGCGCTGATCACGGCAGTATCCGGCATCATTCGGCGGCCAGCAGTTCGGCGATCTGGACGGCATTGGTGGCAGCTCCTTTTCGCAGATTGTCGGACACGCACCAGAAGGCCAGTCCGTTCGGGTGCGACAGATCCCGGCGAATGCGTCCGATGAACACGTCGTCGTGCCCGCTGCATTCGGAGGGCAGCGGATACAGGCCTTCGGCCAGATTGTCCACGACCGTGATGCCGGGGGTTGCGGCGAACAGGTCCCGTGCTTCTTCCACACTGACGGGCCGTTTCGTTTCCACCAGAATGCTTTCGCTGTGGCAGTTTTCCACCGGCACCCGCACGCATGTCGGACACACGCGCAGCGATTCGTCGCCGAAAATCCTGCGGGTTTCGTACACCATCTTCATTTCTTCGCTCGTGTAGCCGTCTTCCTTTTCACTGCCGATCTGAGGAATCGCGTTGAAGGCGATCGGGTGAGCGAACGCGCGGTAACTGTAGGACTCCCCGTTCAGGGCGGCCTGAGTTCCCTGTTTCAGATCGACCGTTCCCTGCAGCCCGGCTCCACTGGTCGCCTGGTAGGTGCTGACGATCACCCGATCGATTCCGGCCGCGTCGTACAGCGGTTTCATGGCCAGAACCATCTGGGTGGTGGAACAGTTCGGGCTGGCGATGATTCCGGTCGCTTCGCGGGCCGCCTGAGGATTGATTTCCGGGACGACCAGGGCGACGTCCGGTTTCATCCGCCAGTAGCCCGATTCGTCGATCACCCGGGCCCCGGCCTGAACGGCGGACGGCAGATACTCGGCGGCCGTTTCATCCGGCGTGCTGGAAATGACCAGATCGACTCCTTCGAAACAGTCGTGTGTCAGTTCTTCGACTTCGAGTTCGCGCCCGGCGAACGCAATGCGCCGGCCTGCGCTGCGGGCCGATGCCAGCAGCCGGTAGTTCTTCGACGGAAACTGTCGCTGTTCCAGAAGTTCCAGAATGATGCTGCCGACCGCCCCGGTGGCTCCGACAATGGCTGTGGTTTCGAACACGGAATGACCCTGCTGCTGAAAGACGTTTTCTGACCGGGACCCGCGGCGGGTATCCGGAATGACGGCGGGCGGTCGGAAGGGAGCCCCCGCAGATGCCGGCTGCCGCTGCGATTCAGGATCCGCACGGACCACCGGCACGCACGACGGCCGCACTCAAAAATAGCGTTCTCTGAGACGACTCTGAACCGGTCCGGCCGAATTCCCTGCTTTCACGGAGAATCTTCGTACAGTTTGTGTTC
>WFTL01000140.1 GCA_015485495.1 Planctomycetaceae bacterium | reverse complement strand
GTGCACGGGTAATCGTTGTCACCGGAGGGCTCGCACCCATCTGCTGTGATGAAGAATCTGCCTGCAGAAGTGATGCGGCGGCCCGTGATCGGGATGGAACGAACCGCCAGCACGATGGAACAGCCTTCAGATGCCGAATCGGCGATGCACGATCGCTGAACCGCCACGCCAGCGGCGTGCGCGTCGCGACGCTGCGGTTGGAGCGCGGGTCTGCGGGACTGCGGTCCGACCTGCCGGACTGCTGATTCCGGACTGTTCGGAACGTGTCCGGACCTTGCGTGAGAGACCACGCGGCTGCGAAAACCGGCTTTCAGTCTCGTGATTTCGGAACCACCTGCAGCGTGAGTTCCTCGGTTCCCCGCCGGATCACGATGTCCACCGGCTGGCCGATTTTCAGAGCTTCAATCGCGTACGTGTAATCATAGATGTTTTCGATTTTCCGGCCGGCCAGGCCGATGATGACATCGCCGCTGCGGATTCCGGCCTGATCACACGGTCCGCCCCGAACTACGCCCGACAGCAGCACCCCCTGCACATCGCTGCCGGCGTAATCGGGAATGGATCCCAGCCAGGCCCGCAGAGCAGCTCGGGGCTGTCCCCTGTCAGGACGTGCCTGGGCCACATAACCTGGCATCCGGTCCTGACGGATCAGCTCCCGACAGACTGCCCCCATGAGCTGTGCGGTCTGAGCAATGCCTTCGTAGTTCAGTTTTTCCGGTGTGTCCCGCGGCGTGTGGTATTCGCTGTGCGTGCCTGTGAACGCCGAAAGGATGGGAACACCATGCAGAAAGAACACACTGGCATCGGTGGGCAGATAACTGTCGTTCTGCAGTGAGAACGGCAGTCCGGCCACGGCGTTGACGCGTTCCAGAATGACCGGCCAGTCCCGGGACGACCCGACTCCCTGCAGAATGAGCCGTTCCTGGAGGCGTCCGACCATGTCCATGTTCAGACAGGCGGCGATGAACATATGCAGACCTCCGGTCGTCGGTCCGGACAGACTGTTCTCACCGGCCGCACCGGCAGCGGCGTCCGATTCGTCACCCGACACCGGCTGCCGACCGTCCTCCAGGCCGCCCGTGCCGGCCGCGTCTGCAGCATGCTGCAGAAACTGTGTTTCCAGTGTGCGGACATAGTGGCTGGACCCCAGAAGCCCCAGTTCTTCTCCGGACCATGCAGCGAAAATGATGTCCCGGTGACCTGCAAGCCGGCCTTCATCCCGGGCTGTTGCCAGGGCATCGGCCATCAGCAGCATGGCCGCCACACCGGACGCATTGTCGTCCGCCCCGAAATGGATGTCTGATGCTTCGTCATCCCGGGCAAGGGATGACGCGGACATTCCGCGCCCCAGATGGTCAATATGGGCTCCCACGACGACGACTTCGTGAGCCGGCTCATCACCGATCTGCAGCCGTCCCAGCACGTTGCGTCCCTGACGTTTCTGCTTCTGAATATCGATCTGCGCGCTGACGCGAACGTCTTTCAGCGGGAAGCCCATCGCGGGGCTGCCGTCATCCAGAGACCGCTGCAGCGGTTCGAGTCGGCGGCCGGAGGACTGCAGCATTTCGTCCGCCAGGGCGTCGGAGATGCTGATCACCGGAAGTCCGCTGCCGGCCAGAGACCCGTCGAACCGCAGCGGCACAAGCTGATGCCGGGCCGCCGATGTCGGACCACTCACCACCAGCAGTCCCCGCGCTCCCAGTTCGCGGACCTTCATCGCCTTGAATCTCAGACTGCTGAATCGCGCCAGATGCTGCCGCACCGCCGGAGACACGTCTTCGGGCATGAACCGGAAACACAGAACCCAGCGGTCTCTGACATCCAGATGCACGAACGAATCGTATTCGTCGATGCCGTCACCGGCAGGTGCCTGGATTCCGTACCCGGCGAAAACCACATCGGCTTCTTCGGTCTGTCCCGTGGCCGAAAACGCCAGCGGCTGCCAGTCCGTTCCCGGCTTCCGGTTCTGCCCGTTCACCGTCAGCCGATTGTCCGGTCCCGCGGAGACTCCGGAGGTGAAATCGAACACCTGAAACCAGCTTCCGTCATCGCCGGCCGGTTCCAGTCCCAGCGTTTCGAAAAACAGAGCCACGTACCCGGTGGCCAGCTTTTCGCCACGGGTGCCGGTGAGCCGTCCTTCCAGCCGGGGTCGACAGAGATATTCCACGTGGCGGACGGCATCGGCCGGAGCGTATTCGGAACGCCGGTTCGGCAGACGTCCTGTGAGCGGCCGCGATGGAGAATCGGCGGCCGGCCGGCCGTCTGCCAGCCCCAGAGCCTGCAGGGCCGCACGATGATTCCAGTCGGCCATGAAGATCTGCGATCCGCCGATGTTGCCGCGGTTCGATGTCCAGGCCAGCCGGCGTCCATCGGGTGAAAACACGGGCAGCCCGTCGAAACCCGGGGTGTGCGTCACCCGCACCGGATCGTGTTTCCCGGCCGTGTCGACCAGATACAGTTCGAAGTTGGAAAACCCATGCCGGTTCGTGGCGAAAATCAGATAGGCACCGCTGGGGTGATAATACGGAGCCCAGGACAGAGCTTTCAGATCGGTCAAAGCCCGCTGATCGCTGCCGTCGGTGTTCATGGTCATGATTTCTGCCGTCGCTCCGTCTTCAGAAAAACGGCGCCAGCAGATGCGTCTGCCATCCGGCGAAAAGAACGGACCTCCATCGTACCCGGGCTGTCTGGTCAGACGGCGGACATCGCTGCCGTCGGCATTCATCAGGCAGATTTCACAGGCCCACGACGGATCGCGTTCGAATGCAGCGCGGTCTTCGTCCGACAGTTCGTCCTGATAACCGAACCGGTTGGATGCGAAGGCGATCAAACGGCCGTCAGGCGACCAGGATCCTTCCGCATCGTAGCCGCGGGCTGCCGTCAGATTGCGAAAGCGGCCGTCGTCCGGATCGAATTCGTAAATGTCGAAATATTCGTCGTAGTCCCAGCTGTAGCGGCGCTGCTGTCCGGCCTTTCTCAAAGCGATTTCCTGTTCCTGTTTGATCCGCGCCTGCGGATCTTCGTGTGTCGATGCGAACAGAACACGCTTCCCGTCCGGATGGATCCAGGCGCACGTTGTCTTTCCGTAGCCCGGCGAAATGCGGGTGACCGTCCCTGTTGTCAGATCCATGCGGTAGATCTGGAAGAACGGGTTGTCCGGCTCCCGTTCACTCTGAAACACCATCTGCCGGCCGTCGGCACTGAAATACCCTTCGCCGGCCCGACGGCCCGTGAGCGTCAGTTGCCGCGTCCCACTCAGAAAAACGGCCTCTGCGGCCGCAGCCGCCTGCGAATCGGACACCGACACATCACGAACCGGATCAGCCGCGTCCACTGACCGGCAGCCGACTGCATTCAGCCACACGGCGCTCGACAGACACAACACAGCGGCGGGAAACAGCTTCATGGCACAACCATTCGGAACGAACGAACACAACGTGGCAACAACACACGAGTTTCGGGAACAAATCCTCTGAACCCCGTGAACAACGATTCGCCGGACAGGTGTCGGCGTCAACGGACAGCCGAGGGAATCGGCCCGGGACCACCGGAATTCCGCCGTCTGTCCTGATCGGCCGCTGACCGGTTCCCGGATGCAGTCAGCGAAGATAGATGAATTCCTTCGTATTCAGAATCACATGACACACATCGGCAAGCGTTCGCGGCCCCACCGCGCGGTCTCCAAACGTTTCCTCGTGGAGAACGGCCTGCTGTTCGGCAAAGGCGTTCAGAGCCGCACGTTCCTCCTGAGTGGGACTCCGGCCGAGTGCCTGCCGCCAGGCTCGGGTGAACAGCCGCTGCCGGGAATCTCCTTCAGACAGGAGCTGTGCGGCCCAGCGTTCGGCCTGCTGATGCGTGAATTCGTCGTTCAGCAGGATGAGTGCCTGGGCGGGGACGTTGGACACGGATCTCCGGCCGCGCGTGGTCACCGGGGCCGGCGTATCGAATGCCAGCATAAACGGCGACAGGAAGTTCCGCCGCACCATGATGTACAGGCTCCGCCGGCCGTCTCCGTCGACCGGACCGCTCTTCTTTGGACGCCCTCGCCCCTGCATGAATTTCGTCAGCGCGACGGGAACCGACGGACCGAACATCCGGCGGTCCAGACGGCCCGATATCTGCAGCATCGCATCCCGAATCGCCTCCCCCTGGAGACGCCGGACACGTGCCCGGTGCAGCAGAATGTTGGCCGGATCCCGTTCTGTCGCCTCCGGCCGCTCACGGGTGCTCATCCGATACGTCCGAGACAGAATCAGAGAACGGATCATCTGTTTGACTGACCAGCCTTCGCGGCGGAATCGTGTCGCCAGGTGGTCCAGAAGCTGCGGATGCGACGGACGTTCCCCCAGGACACCGAAGTCGTCGGTCGTCGCCACGATGCCGCGACCAAACAGATGGTGCCAGATCCGATTGACAGCCACGCGTGCCGGAAGCGGATTGCTGTCGGCAAGCAGGCGTTCAGCCAGTTCGCGGCGGCCGCTGCCTTCCGTGATGAGCGGCTGGCGGGGTCCGGCCAGGGCCGTCAGGAAAGCGCGCGGAACGATCTTTCCCGGATTGCGGTGGCTGCCGCGAACGAACACCGGCTGATTCCGGCCGGTTCCTTCCGTGGCCGCCAGAACAGGCATGGGACGCGGGATCCGCGAAGCCGTTTCCACCCATTCCTTCTGCACTGCCAGCCAGTCGGCATCTCCGGCAGCTGATACCAGTTCCGCGTCCAGAAGTTCGGGCCACGCGCAGCGAACCGACGCGGCCAGAACATCCGCGCCCGGATGCTGTTCCAGACAGTCCGCCAGACGCCGGCAGGCAGGGTGAACCGTGACCGTCGGAGGTTTCGCACCGGGCACTTCGGCGAAACGGACTTCACGGAGCACGAACCATCCGGCCCCTTCGTCCATCACTTCCAGATACGCCTGGTGGCCGATGTAACGATGCAGATCGCCGGCCAGCCGCACCCAGCGAAACGCACCATCGGTGTCGATCTTCCGATCGATGCCGCGAAACAGCAGCGGATTGAACTCCATCATCACGTAGCCGTCGATCACCAGACGCACACGGGCCGCTTCCCCGGCAATCCGCAGCAGAATCTCCGGATGCCGCAGTTCGAAAGTCGGACTGAACAGGCTGCCGGCCAGACCGGTCGCCAGCATCGCCGATCCTGTTCCGCTTCCCGGAGTGCTGTGCGGCTGTCCGGAACCACTGACCAAAGCGGCCGGTTCTCCGGCAAATGCGGGCCCCGTCACCGACCATCCGTCGGGCAGCCGCTGAGAGAAATCGGCGTAGAGAACAGTTTTCGAATCGGCTGCTTCCTGAGCGTCCTGGACGTCCCGCAGCCAGGCGGCCACGATGTCACTCGCTTCGGCATGCGGATCGGCATTCGCCAGGCGTGCCGGAAGCGACCAGGGAACGGACACCGCCTGCGATTCCCGATCTGCAAGCCGCCTCACCCACGTTCTCAGCAGGGTCGCGCTGAGCGACTGCCCGGCCGCCACCGCGGCGGCCTGTTTTTCAGGGATTCGTTCGGCACCGGCACCCGTTTCGGGTGCCGGTCCGTTCAGCACATCGATCGCTGTCTGGATGTACGTTCGCGTGTCCCCCGATGCCAGATCTGCATCGCGCAGCTTCTGCTGCAGATGGCCGGCCCGGCGGGACACTTCCTGCAGTTCCTTCACGCAGCGAGCGATGCGGCGTCCGGGGTCGAGCCATCCGGTCGTCCGTCGGGTGCTGCGCAAAATGCCGTACAGCGCGTAGTAATCTTCCGTCGAAATGGCATCGAACTTGTGATCATGACAGCGGGCACAGGCCACGGTCAGCCCCAGAAACGCTCGGGACAGCACATCGATCTGGTTGTCGATGTGCACGGCCTGTTCATAGGTCACATCGACCGGGGCATGCTTGTCTTCATGCAGAAACCAGAATCCCGTTCCGATAATCGATTCATTGAATCGTTCTGTCGGGTGGCGTCTCGGTTCGGACAGCAGATCTCCCGCGATGTGCTCCCGAATGAACTGATTCCACGGAACATCTTCGTTCATGGCGCGAATCACATAATCGCGATACTGCCACGCGTGGCGCAGCGGATAGTCGAATTCGTGCCCCAGCGTTTCCGCGTATCGAACCAGATCGAGCCAGTGGCGGGCCCAGCGTTCTCCGAAATGAGGCGATGCGAGCAGCCGGTCCACGACGGAGGCCAAAGCCGCATCATCGTCGCGCGGATCCTGTTCGAACGACCGGATGTCGGCGGGTGTCGGCGGCAGGCCGACCAGATCGAAAAACACCCGCCTCAGCAGAACTCCGCGGTCGGCATCGGCCGCCGGCTGCAGGTCCGCTTCTTCCAGCTTCTTCAGAACGAACGCATCCAGCGGATCGCGGCACCACTGTTCGTACACCACTTCGGGCACGGGAGGATCGGCAATCGGCTGCCAGGCCCAGTGTTCCTGCCGGCGCTGTTCCAGAGGAAACTTCGTGGCGGCCGGCCTGCCGGTCGTCTGCTGCAGGTCGTCCGGCCAGGGAAGGCCCATCGCCACCCATTCGGTCAGAATCCGGATTTCGCCATCCGGCATTTTCGAACGAGGCGGCATTTCGAAGCCGTCATAGCGAATCGCTTCGATCAGCAGGCTGTCGTCCGGACGCCCCGGAACAGCGGCCGGTCCGCTGTCGCCGCCTTGCAGCACAGCAGCCCGTCCTGTCAGCCGCAGCCCCCCTTTGGGGTCTCCTTCTGCCCCGTGACATTCGAAACAGCGGCTTTCCAGAAGCGGCATCACTTTATCGCGGACGAACTGCCGCTGTTCCGCTGTGATGGCCTTCTGCGGTCCAGGCTGCGCATCGTCCGGGCGAACCACTGTGGACAGAAGAATCACCAGGGCGGCCAGGCTCTGCTTCACGGCCCGTCCGGCCCGTCCTGAAAGGAACCGCATGAAAAAATCCGACACCGGAAAAGAATGTCATTGCGAACACGGAATGCTATTGTGACTGCACGTCCTGTCACATTCAATCTCTGTGGAAGTCCGAACTGTGCGTCCTGTTCTGATCTCCGTGGTCCTGACATTTCTGCCGGCCGGATCGGCCTTCAGCCACTCTGCCGCGCCGACCGCCGATCATCCGCGTCCCAGTATTCTCTGGATCAGTTGTGAAGACATCAGTCCGCACCTCCGATGCTTCGGGGACACAGCCGCCACCACACCGCATCTGGATCGTCTGGCCCGCAGCGGCGTCCGCTACACACGCGCCTTCACGTGTTATGGAGTCTGTGCTCCCAGCCGCACGGCCATCATCACCGGCATGTGGCCTCCGACACTGGGCGCCGGCCACATGCGGTCGAAGGCCCGACTTCCGGCCCATGTGCGGTGTTTCCCCGAATATCTGCGCGAAGCCGGTTACTACTGCTGCAACAATTCCAAGACGGACTACAACTTCCACTGGAATGCCGCAGATGTCTGGGACGACACATCACGTTCGGCCCACTGGAAGAACCGGACTTCCGACGATCAGCCGTTCTTTGCGGTGTTCAACCTGACAGTGACGCACGAAAGCCGCGTGTGGCCGAAAAACTGGAAGAAGGCGACATCGGACCTGACACCCGATGAATTCCACGATCCCCGAAACGTGACAGTGCCCGATCTGTATCCGGATGTCCCTCCGGTTCGTTCCGCCATCGCCCGCCTTCTGGATCTCATTCTCGTCATGGACCGCCGTGTCGGCCGTCTGCTTGCGGAACTGGACGAAGCCGGACTGACCGACCGGACCATCGTCGTGTTCTGGTCCGATCACGGTGACGGATTCGCCCGGGCCAAGCGCTGGGTTCATGATTCCGGCACCCGCGTTCCGCTCATCGTGCGCATTCCGGAACGGTACCGCACGGGCGGGCAGGGACGCCCCGGAACCGTCGATGACCAGCTCATCAGCCTCATCGATCTGGCGCCCACCGTTCTGAATCTGGCCGGCGTCCCGATTCCCGATCACATGCAGGGGCAGCCGTTCCTGGGCCCGAATCTGCCGCCGCCCCGGCAGTACGTGTACAGTGCCCGAGACCGCATCGACGAACGCTTCGACTTCGTTCGGTCCGTGCGTGACGGCCGATACCGCTACGTCCGCAATTTCGTCCCCTGGCTGCCGATGCTGCAGCACGTGCAGTATTCCGAACGCAGCGTGACCCGCCAGGTTCTGCGGCAGCACCTGGCCAAAGGACTCCTGCCGGAACATCTGGCCGCCTTTTTCACCGTCCCCCGTCCGCGCGATGAACTGTATGATCTGCAGGCCGATCCCTGGGAACTGCACAACCTGGCCGGCGACCCGTCCTGCGCAGCAGACCTGAAACGTCTGCGGACCGCATGCGACCGCTGGCAGCGTCGCATGCGCGACGCCCATCTGCTTCCGGAGGCCCTTCTGATCGAAGAAGAAGCCCGCTGTGGCAGCCGCTTCGACATTTTTCACGGACCGGGTGGTGAACAACGATGGCAGCGGGTTTTCGACGCGGCCACCGGCCTCCTGCCTGCCGCAGCCGGTGTCCGGTCGGACGATCCGGCCGTTCGCTGGTGGTCTTTGACGCGTCTGACCCCATCCGTGCCGGATGCCGCCGTTCTGCTGCAGCAGGGACTTCAGGATGCCTCCGCAGCGGTGCGCGTGGCGGCCGCTCGTTCGCTGAGTGGTTTTCCGGGACACCGTCCGGTCGTGCGGGATGCCCTGGCAACACTGCTGCAGGACAACCGGGAAGCGATTCGTCACGCGGCGATTCTGGCTGTGGACGAACAGCCGTGGCTTGCGGAAACTCTCAAAGACGCCGTCGCGGCCATGATGCCCCGGCGGGGCGGAAACGTCGATCGCGTGCGCACACACGTGCTGCGGGGCGATGCCTTTCCCGTGGCTTCCGATTCCGGCAGCCCGTCGGCCCCCTGATATTCGGATCCCCTGAAAATGCATGACATGATCTGCTGGCGACATGGCTAAGAAGAGAAAGTCGGGACGGCGTTCGCATCGGCATAGTCAGAAGGTCCGCGTGGACCTGAGGCGGAATCGTCAGACACGCGTGCGACAGCAGAACCTGACTCAGCAGATTCTGTCAAACCCGGAATCTGCTGAAGATGCCGACATCCGGGAACGTCTGACGGGCAAGGGCGATCTGACGCGAAGGCGAACGATTCTGGCCGCTTCCGATGCCGACACAGACGCTCCCGTGCGGGACATCGATCTGACCGGATGCCTCACCGGCCGCGTGCTCAGTTTTGCCGGACTGACCTGCATCGTGCAGTCCGATGCCGATCGCCGTCTGTTCGAATGCACGATCCGCGGCGTGCTCCGCACTCTGGCCCGCGATTCCAGAAACGCGGTGGTCACCGGAGACCGGGTCGTTTTCCGTCCGGAAGGCGACACGGATCAGGGAGTGATCGAAAGGGTCGAACCGCGGCACGGAACCCTCTCCCGCTGCAGCCACGGAAAGGAACACGTTCTGGTCGCCAACGTCGATCAGATTCTCATTGTGGCTTCCGCATCGCAGCCGGAACTGAAAACGAACCTCATCGACCGCTACCTTGTCAGTACAGAAGTGAACGGGCTGTCCGCTGTCATCTGTCTGAACAAATGCGATCTGGTCGACATGAATACCCTGCACGACGTCGCTCACCTGTACAGCCGCATCGGGTATCGGGTGCTGATCACCAGCGCGGTCACCCAGGAAGGCATCCCGCAGCTTCGGCAGATTCTGACAGGACACGAAACGGCCGTCAGCGGTCAGAGCGGTGTGGGCAAGTCGTCTCTCCTGAATGCCGTCGATCCGAATCTGCATCTGGAAACGGCCGACGTGAGTGCGTGGAGTCAAAAAGGGCGCCACACGACGCGGCGTGCCCGCCTGCTGCCTCTGGCCGCAGGCGGCTGGGTGGCGGACACTCCTGGAATCCGGCAGTTCGAAGTCTGGGACGTGACTCCGGAAGAAGTGGACGGATTCTTCGTCGAATTCCGCGCCTTCATTCCTTTCTGTCGTTATCCCGACTGCAGCCACGTTCATGAAGATCACTGCGGCGTTCGCGATGCCGTCGCCGACGGCCGGATCGCCCGCCGGCGTTACGACAGTTATGTCCGCCTGCGGACGGATCCGCAGCGGCCGGTCCGGAAAAACGTTCGGGATACGGATGGATGAACAGACGCCAGCTCGAAAAACTGGGGATTCCTCAGCCGTGCCTGAAGACCGCCGTGCAGGCGGCCCGGGACCTGGCCGCTTCCGGGCTGCGCCGACACGCCATCCGGCAGCGGATGCAGCAGATCGCCGCGTCTCCCGCCCTGTTCGCCGGCGATCCTGTTCTGGACAGTCTGGCCCGCAAGCTGCGTGAACATGCCGATAAGCAGCCTCAGGAAGCCATGTCCTTTGCCCGCTGGGGAAGCCGCATCGATGATGCCGCCCTGCAGCAGATGCAGCAGGCCTGCGGACTTCCCGGAGTCACCGCCGCGGCCATCATGCCGGATGCCCACGTCGGCTATGGACTTCCCATCGGCGGTGTGCTGGCCATGGACAACGTCGTGATCCCGTATGCAGTCGGTGTCGACATCGCCTGCCGGATGAAACTGTCGGTGCTCGACCTGCCCGTGGACAGCCTGCAGAACCGGCTCGACGGGTATCGCGCAGCTCTGGAAAACGGGACGCGTTTCGGAGTCGGTTCCGTCCACAGTCCGCCCCAGGATCACCCCGTTCTGGATGCCGACTGGACCATCACACGGGTGACCCGACAGAATCGTGACAAAGCCCGCCGGCAGCTTGGCACGTCCGGTTCCGGCAACCACTTCGTGGAATTCGGCACCATCACACTCCAGCAGCGGCTTCCCGAATGGAATCTGGAACCAGGCACCTACGTGGCCCTGCTCAGTCACAGCGGCAGCCGCGGACCGGGGGCGGCGGTCTGTTCGACGTATTCCCGCATCGCGCGTCAGCGGCTGCCGAAAACATGGCAGCACGTCGATCGCCTCGCATGGCTCGATATGGACAGCCAGGAAGGACAGGAATACTGGTCCGCCATGAACCTCATGGGAGACTTCGCCGCTGCCTGCCACGACGTGATCCATCGGCTGGTGACGCGACTTCTGGGAGCCCAGGTGATTGCCGATGTGGAAAACCACCACAATTTCGCCTGGAAGGAAACGCACGGCGGCCGGGACGTCATTGTCCATCGCAAGGGCGCGACGCCGGCCGGGTCCGGTGTTCTGGGCATGATCCCCGGATCGATGGCCGATCCGGCCTTTGTGGTCCGCGGCCGCGGCCAGCCGGACAGTCTCTGTTCAGCCGCTCACGGCGCCGGACGCGTCATGTCGCGGCGGAAGGCCAAAGCCACCTGGTCGTTTTCAGCCGTTCGAACCGAACTGGCCCGTCGGGGCATTCATGTGCTGTCGGCCGGATCGGACGAAGTTCCCGGTGTCTACAAGGACATCATTCAGGTCATGGCCGAACAGGCCGATCTGGTCGAGCCGGTGGCACGATTCGATCCCAGGATCGTGAAAATGTGCG
>WFTL01000139.1 GCA_015485495.1 Planctomycetaceae bacterium | reverse complement strand
TGCTTCAGGAAAGTTTCTGACCTCAGCCGTCGACTTCCCGACCCGTTTTCGTCCACAGCCATGCACGCTTCGTGCGCCCATCACCAGAGGCCGACGGCCCCCAACGAAATCGTCCTTTGCGACACCGCCTGGTGGATCGTGGCCCGCGGGCGCGTGCAGGGACCGTTCGACTACCAGTGGACCAGCGATCTGAAGGGAATCGAGTTTCTGTATCGGGGTGTCAAGTTCGGGGAAGTGTGCAGCGAAGACGAACTGTACGCCGATCTGTCGCCGTTCGGACTGCCGATTTCCGTGTGCCGCGTGTGTGCCGTGGTGGCCGGCACCCTGGCCATGTCACTGGCGGCTCTGGAAGACACCGAAACCCGCACAGTTCGCCTCACGAAAGCACTGGATGAATTCGGATTCAGCCGTTTTCGGGTGCGCCGCGCCGATTCTCCCGATCGGCCGGCCGGCTGATCGATCAGCCGGCACGGATTCGCCCGGCAGCGTGCTTTCGTTCACATCGTGTATTCAGCCGGGCGGTTCCGGACGCGCGGACATCGAAGACAGACGCCGTACACCGGCCGCCTCATCCAGCAGGCGTTCGACACCATCGGCGTCGCCGGACCGAAGCGATTCGATGAGCTGCTGCAGACGCTCCTGGGCCCGTTCGGCCGTCTGAACCACCTGCGAAGCATTGGCACACAGGATCTGTCGCCACAACACGGGATCACCGGCCGCCACGCGTGTCGTGTCCCGAAATCCGGTCCCGGCGAACGGAAGCAGGTCCGCATCCGCACAGGCGGCCGCGACAGCCGCCAGCACATGGGGCAGGTGACTGGTCACCGCCAGAACGCGGTCGTGTTCTTCAGGAGACATCACCGTGACACGAGCTCCCAGGTTCTCCCAGAATCGGCGGCAGCGCGTTTCCATCGCCGCCCCGGCGGCGGATGTCGTCACGATGCAGGGGCGATCCACGAACAGGCGTGCATCGGCCGATTCGAAACCGGACCGTTCACTTCCGGCAATGGGATGGGCCCCCACGAATCGAGCGGCGGCCGGGCCGGTGATGCGCCTGCAGATCGCCTGTTTGACGCTGCCGGCATCCGTAATGAGCACGCCGTCACCGGCCGTCTGAGCGATGGCTGTCACCGCATCGGCAATTCCGTCCACCGGCAGGCAGACCACCACGACCGCATCGTCCGCCGGAACCGCATCGGAAATCGAACACGTCCAGTCATCCAGAAGCCCGGCCTTGTGTGCGGCCGCCAGCCGCTGCGGATTCCGCCCGATTCCCGTGATCCGGCAGTTTCCGAAACGCCGGCGAACAGCCGCCGCCACCGATCCACCGATGAGTCCCACACCGCAGACGATCACGTGCGAACAGAATGAACAGGAATCCGCCATGGGCAGCGATGATACGTCCGTCGTTCCCTCACCGCAAACTCATTCGGATTCCGAACAATTCACCCGCTTCCCGGCCTTCATCCGGGCGGCGGCACAGCATGTCCGGCAAAAACGTTTTTTGAACACCGACCGCGGCGGGCGACCGATTCTCCTTCGGATCAGCCGATCAGCAGCGATTTCCGAGGAGCCTGGCCGGCGAATTTCATGGGCCGACCGACCGGAGTCATCACTTCTTCGTCCCAGGGAATTCCCAGAGCCGTGAGGACCGTTGCACACAACTGCGGTACGGTCACCGGATCCTTTGGTTTTGGACGGCGCACATCGGGAACAGTTCCCGGCGTCTGACCCACGACACAGCCGGACCGGAATCCGCCGCCGGCCACGACGCACGAAAACCAGTGCGGCCAGTGGTCCCGACCGGCCGCCGGATTGATCTGCGGCGTGCGACCGAATTCTCCGATGCACAGCACGACCGTCGATTCCAGAAGATCGCGGTCGTGCAGATCCTGGAGCAGGGCTGCGAAGGCCGGGTCCAGAATGGCCAGCTGACTGCGGTGACCTTCCAGATTGGACACATGCGTATCGAATCCGGGCAGGCTGACTTCCACCGCGCGCACCCCCGTTTCCACCAGCCGACGTGCCACCAGGCAGCCGCGACCGAACGCCGTGTTTCCATAGGCCCGGCGGACGGATTCCGGTTCGGAATCGATCGTGAAGGCCCGGAGCTGATCGGATCGCATCATCCGCAGAGCATCCTGGATGGTTTTCTGGTGCAGCGTCACACGTTCCGCCACAGGCCGCCCGTGCCGGAAACGTTCATTCATTTTCTGAAGGCCGGCCAGACGCCGGGCCTGACGATCGCCTGAAACATCCGACGTCAGATTGTCCTGGGGCCTTCCGGGATCGAAAACCCGAAACGCATCCCATTCGTTCCCCAGATATCCGCCTCCTGGAAAAAACTGAGTTGTTCCCAGACAGATATGCTGAGGAATCTCCACGGCCGGGTCCGGCCGCTGCGACGCTGCGATGGCTCCCAGAGCCGGATAGGTCAGCGTGGGATCCGGGCGATAGCCGGACTTCACGAACATCGTGCCGCGTTCATGATCGCCCTCCAGAGACGTCACAGAACGGATGACGGTCACGCGATGCATCTGTTCGGCCATCTGCGGCAGCAGTTCGGATATCTCCAGACCGGGCAGCGACGTGGGAATCGACTTCAGAACGTCTCCGGATGGCGTGCCAGGATGCGGATCCCAGGATTCCAGCTGACTCATCCCGCCGCCCATCCAGAGAGTGATGAGGGATCGGGGCCGTTCGTCCCGGCGGCGGGCGGCCGCCCGGGCCGACAGAAACGGCAGAGACACCGAAACGCCCAGGCTCGCCATAATCTGCAGCACAGTTCGGCGATCGGCGGAAATCCTCGTATCAGCAGTCGGCATGGCGACATCTCCTGTCAGAACATTCCCGTCCGCCCGCCGCATCGTGGCAGCCGCCCGGCATTCGAACGGCCCTTCCGGCCACACCGTGCGGCGGGTACGGTTTCCTCAGATCGATCCGGTCAGTGGTTCCAGGAAAACTCAACGGAATTGAACAGCATCCAGAACAGATCCTCGACGACCGCTTTTCTGGCTTCTGCCGCAGTTTCATCCGGTTTTTCGGCAGAAGCATCCTGCAGCAGCGTCAGAAACTCCTGCCGTTCCGAATCGGTCGGCAGGCGGGTCAGGCATGTCAGAAAACAGTTTTCCACCACAGCATCATCAGACGGCGACCAGGACAGAATCTGCCCGGCGCTCTGCAGCAGTTCCGCCCTGGTCAGTTCCCGGGTGAACGGCCCGTTCATTCTCAGCAGTGCCTGCGGAATCGTGCCGGTCTGCGGCAGCAGTTCGTCTTCGGGAAGTTCGCCGTATTGCTGCATGAAGTCGGATTCGCTGGTGAAGCGGATGATCCGCGTCAGCAGGTGAGAATTCTGATCGATGGTCATGATGCCCGCGGCCTGGACCATTGCTCCGATGACCTGTTCCGGGCGCAGACGGACCAGAGGAAACACGGCGTGGTGTTTTTCCAGCACGGCGTACCGTTCGGCAGAAATTCCAGGAACATCCGAACGCATGCGGAAAGCCCGGCTGCGGGCGATCATGCGAATGAGTCGGTGCAGGCTGTCGTTGTGAGCGGCGAATTCTTCGGCCAGCACATCGAGCAGATCGATGGCGTCTCCGGGATCCGGAATGTCATCCACCGGTTCGTGCCAGGGGCGGCCGAACAGAAGTCCCCATACCCGATTGGCGATTGCCCGACGGAAGCGCCGATTGTCCGGATGCACGATCCAGGCAGCCAGCCGTCGGCGGCGTGTTCCCGACGACGGACACCACTCTTCATGAAACGGCACGGCCGGTTCGACGATCTGACCGGTCGTGTCGCCGGGCTCGAAAACCCGGTAGACGACCGGCTGGCCTTCTTCTTCTTTCCGGTCGATGACACCGCCCGGAGTGACGCGGGCCTGCCCGTAGAAGGCCGCCAGTCCCTGGAAGTCCGTCTGTTTCCAGTCCGCGAAGAAATGATCGTGGCACTGAGCACAGTCCATCCGCTGGCCGAGAAAGGCGCGGACCGTCTTTCCGGCCAGTTTGTTTTCATCCAGCCCCTGTTCGTCATCGATGAAGGCGGCCGTCAGGAAATTCGCATGGCCTTCTTCTGTCCACAGACCGTCGCCGGCAATCAGTTGTTCGGCAGTTTCCGACCACGGCCGATCTGCCCGTAGCTGGTCGGCCATCCAGTCTCGAAGACGATCGCGACGAAAAATCAGAAACGGACCTTCTTCATTCCCGACCAGCATTCGCACCAGCCGTTCACTGAAGTAATCGGCGAACCGGTCGTCCTGAAGCATGTGCAGCAGCCACCGGTCCAGCCGGCGGGGAGCATCGTCGTCCATGAAACGCCGGATTTCTTCCAGAGACGGAATGGTTCCGTGCAGAGCCAGCGACAGACGGCGATAGACGATCAGATCGTCGGCCACGGCGGCCGGTGTGATGTCCTCCTGCGTCCACCGGCGCTGCAGCCACCGGTCGATCCGTTCGGCAGACGCATCCACAGAAGGCGCATCGATCGTTTCCGGGGGCGACGGCGGCGGATCGATGCGCCCGGCGGTCTGCACGATCAGAAACAGAGTTCCGCCCACCAGACCGCAGAAAAGCAAAGAGATCGGTTTCATCGTTCAGACCACGCATTCAGGGACACGGCTGCGTCCGGAGCACCGGCGGAACCTGAAGATCATTCGTTCCGATTTCCGATTTCCTGGCAATTCTGTTCCAATTTTTTTCTTTGGTCGGCGAACTGACAGAATCCGTACAGGTCCGGAAGCCGTGATCCGGCCGCCGCACTCCCGGGAGCGGACGATGAGCGCATCGACAGATATCCCCGCACGTTCGGTTCAGTCCCCGTCTGAAGTTTCGGCCGCACCGCCGTCGGCAGCTCCGGCCGTTCCGGCCGAGACCGAAGCGGCCCCGACCGCTGCCCGGACTGCCGTCCTGGCGGATTGGCGGGAGGAGATGGGGCGGATGATTGGTCCCGGACCATTTCCCGGCGTGCGTTCTCCGCTGCGATCTGTCGTCTGGTTGATTCGAGTGGTCATCGGAATCGCCGTGCTGATCGCACTGCTGGCCCTGCTGGCCGCTGTTCCGGGACTGAGTCTCCTGGCGCTGGGATACATGGTGGCTGCCGAAGGAGACGTTGCCCGCACCGGTCGGCTGAGATCTGCGTTCCCTCTGCTGCCGATCGCCACGCGCACCGGCATGATTCTTGTCATGGTTGGCGTGTTCATGATCCCGATCTGGCTGCTGTCCACACTGGCGGCCGCCCGCGGCGTGATCGTCGCCTCCTCACCGATCGCCCCCGGACCTCAGCGCACGCTGCTGACCATCCTGCAGATCGGGTTCTTTCTCCATCTGGCAGCCGCCATCGCATGCGGCGGCCGGCTGGGGCATTTTTTCCGCCCGATTCGCAACGTGAAACGGCTGGCATCCGGGATGAAGGATGGTTCATGGCAGATGGCCGTCAACAGATGGTCGGACTGGCTGATGCACACCTTCCGACCGCTGTTTCATCTGGTCGTGGCGGTGAAAGCAGTCGTGGGAGCGGTCATCTGGCTGTTTGTCCCGACCGTTCTTCTTGCCGTGGGCACTCAGCCGCACGAACATCCGGACGGTCCGGCCCTGATCTCCCTCCTCGGCGGCCTGCTGCTCATTCCGGTCGCCTCCTGGCTGCCTCTGCTTCAGGCTCATCAGGCTGCCACGGGCCGGTTCACGGCCATCTTCGAAGTCCGTACGGTGCGTCGGATCATTGCGCGGGTTCCGCTGCACTGGGCGCTGGCCACGATTCTGCTGTACACGTCCGCGGTGCCTCTTTACCTCACGAAAGTTCGGCTTCCGGCCGCCGATGCGGTCTGGCTGCTGACGCCTCTGTTCGTCCTGCTGATCTACCCCACCCGCATCATGTTCGGCTGGGTCTATGCGCGTGGTCTGCGAAAAGACCGGCCGGCGGCCTGGCTGCTGCGATGGCCCGTCCGGATACTCATGGTGCCCATACTGGCCGTGTATGCGGGCCTGCTGTTCATGACACCGCTGATCAGTGAAGCCGGCCGGGCGGCGATGTTCGAAAACCACGCTTTTCTGCTGCCGATTCCCTGATCCCCGGGGCGGGCCCGCAGAGCCGGCGCGCGGAGCCGGAGGCGTTCCCGAGGCGCGCACGGCCACCGGATTCCGCTGCCTCCGTCTCCACCCGCTTCCGGTTCCCGCCATTCGAAAGAAGCTCGAAACAGCCTCGACATCCGCCCGCTCCGCGAAGCCGCCTGGGGAGAGCAGGGGGGGCCAGATCGCCCTGCAGACGTGCTTCTCAATGGTGAGAGGCACCGGGCGGCTGCTTGCGTGGCCGGTTGGCCCACCTATAATCGCCGCCCGTCGTTTCTCCGCCGGCGTGCGCAGCCAGTTGACTCGCAAAAATGCTGGCATTCCGGTTTCTTCGCCACAACTTTTCGCCACTCAGAAATCCGCTCATGCTGGCCTGGTTTCGAAACGTCTGGATGGCCGTTGTCACCATTTTTCGCGGACTGTTCGTGACGCTCAAAGTGATGGGCGCCACCTACAACCGCCGGGCATTCACTCAGGTCTACGAATACCCGGAAGTACCGCTGCGGGTGAAACCCCGCTACCGCGGGTTTCACCGGTTCGATCTGACAACCTGCATCGGGTGCGAAAAGTGCGCTCAGGCGTGCCCGGTGGACTGCATCTACATCGAAAAAATCAAAAGTCCGGTCGGCAAGGGCTTTCAGCTCAACGGCTTCGCGATCGACTACACCAAGTGCATGTTCTGTGCTTTGTGTGTGGAGCCCTGTCCGGTGGACTGCATCTTCATGGGATCGAACCATGACCTGAGCTGTTACAGCCGGGACGGATGCATCGTCGATTACGCGAAGCTGCCTCTGGAAATCGCGTGGAACCGCGCGTCGCTGAATCCTGCGGCCGTGGCCGAATCCAAAGTCCTGTACGAACCTGTCTGGGTCAAAGGAGAAGAAAGTCCTTTCGAAGTGGCGGCGGAAGCCTGACGGCCCCGGTATCCGGATTTCTGCACGGCAGGCAGGCGCAGCCACCGTTCTCTGCGGCGCCGAACAGCCCGGGTGGCTGTGTGGTCGCTGTCGTGTCATTTCCGCCTGCATCGAACGGCGGTCCTGGGTGTGAACTGGTGAATCGGAAACTGCTGTCTGAGTCCTTTCATGTCTGAACCGGATGTGCTTCGAATCGAACAGGCCAACGAACGGCTGCCCTACATCCGGGCCATCGTGCGGGATGTGATGGCCGTTGCCGGCGACCTGGCCTGGCGTCAGGAACGGCTTGATGAAATGCGGCGGCTGTACGAAGACGTTCCGGGAGAATCACCGCACGCAGAAGAACTGGAAGAAATGGAACGAGACGTGGAACGCGACAGTGCACGTTTCCGTGAACTCGAATCAGAACTCGAACAGATCGGTGTCCATCTGGTCGACAGCAGCACAGGTCTTGTGGAAGTCCTGTCGGAACCGGATGGCCGACCGATTCGAATCAGCTGGAAGCCGGACGAACCGGAGTTCCTGTACTGGCGTGAAATCGACGACGACATCGGAACGCGAAAACCGCTGCTGGAAAGCGTTGCCGGCCGGACACCGACTTCGCTCGACAATTCATCCTTCGATCATTCATCATTCGATCGAGGTACCGATACCTGAAAGGGAACGGGCCGGCCGACGCGGCTGCCCCGTGTGACTGAGGAACTCCCCTATGACAGATCTGGTCGGTCATCTTGTTCTGTTTGGCGGTGGTGCAGCCGTTCTGCTCATGCTGCCGCTGCTGATCGGAAAACTGGTTCGCCCGCATCTGCCGACTCCTCAGAAGGATGCCATCTACGAATGCGGCGAACCGGCCATCGGGTCCAGCTACATTCAGTTCGACCTGCGGTTCTACGTGGTGGCTTTGCTGTTCATCATTTTCGACGTGGAAGTGGCCTTCTTCTTCCCCTGGGCGGTCGTCTACGGAAGTGCCCTGCAGCTGGCCGATCCGCGGCTGAGCGACGCGGCCCGGCAGGAACTGAGCAATCGGCTGCTCAGTGAGCCGGCCGGTTCGGAAACGGTCATTTCGCCGGAAGCGGCCTGGCAGCTCGGACTGACCGGATTTGTCGACATTCTCATCTTCTTCGCCGTTCTGCTGGTGGGCTTCGCTTATGTCTGGAAACGGGGCGATCTGGACTGGATTCGGGCCGTCACCCGCAGGGCGCATCAGGCTCCGGACCAGACGGTCCCGACATCCGGTCACACCACCACCGTTTCCACATCGGCCTGACCGGACGGGTCGACGAACGGGCGGTACTTTTCAGGCATCGTCAGGATGAATATCACGGAAATTCACAGTCTGCTGCTGGAACAGTTTGGCGAGTCGGTCGTGGGGGCGTCACCGCATGACGCCATCGATCCCTGGATCGAGGTCGCGGCAGATTCGATTGTCGAGGTGGCCACGTTCGTTCGGGATCATGAACAGCTGCGGTTCGATCACCTGAATGATCTGTGCGGCGTCGATTATCTGGAGCCGGATCCGAAGAAGGCGAAAAAATTCGACCACGAACCGCATGTGGAAGTCGTGTACCAGCTGTCCAGCATCGAACTGGGGCATCGACTGAAACTGAAGGTCATTCTGCCCCGCTGGCAGAACGACGAGCCCGGTTCCGAACCGGTCTGTCCGTCGGTTGCGTCCGTCTGGAGCATTGCCGACTGGCATGAACGGGAAGCCTGGGATCTGGTCGGGATTCGGTTCGAAGGACACCCGGGTCTGCGACGGATTCTGTGTCCGGAAGACTGGACCGGACACGCCCTCAGAAAAGACTACGAATTTCCTCTGGAATACCACGGCATCCGCGGACGGTAGCCGAATCCGAACCCGTGGCGTCCGGGAAGCCGGACGTCGTCGCCCGCTCTGCGAAGGCCTGGTCGCAGAATCGATTTTCGGACATTTCGGATCCACAACACACTCCATTCTGTTCAGGAACACCGGATCCCGCTTCCGACGGCAGACAGAAACTCATCATGAGCATGCAGATTGAAGACCCGCGCATCGTCGAATTCGACGTGCAGACCGATGAAATGCTGGTGAACATGGGCCCGCAGCACCCCAGTACGCACGGCGTGCTGCGGCTTCTGCTGCGGACGGACGGCGAAATCGTGCACGAATGCACGCCGCACATCGGCTATCTGCACCGCTGCGCCGAAAAGATCGGCGAAAACCTGTCCCCGGTCCAGTGGATTCCCTACACGGACCGCATGGACTACCTGGCGGCCATGAACATGAATCTGGGGTTCGCCCTGGCCGTGGAAAAGCTCGTGGGAATGGAAGTCAGCGACCGGGCCCGCCATCTGCGGGTGCTGATCGCCGAACTGGGCCGCATTGCCAGCCACCTGGTGGGCATGGGAGCGTACGGTCTGGATCTGGGATCCTTCAGTCCCTTTCTGTACGCCTTCCGTGAACGGGAGATCATTCTCGACCTGTTCGAAGAAGTCTGCGGTGCCCGGCTGACGTGCAGTTATCTGACTCCCGGAGGAGCCACGCACGACCTGCCGGAAGAGATCGAAATTCCTGACGGGCTGGCGGCTGTCACAGGACGGCCGCAGGGCGAGCGGCTGGCGTTGCTGGACGTGGTGGAAATTTTTCTGGAGTGGCTGGAGGACCGCATCCGCGAATACCACATTCTGCTGACCCGCAATGCCATTTTCATCAAACGGACGTCGGGCATCGGCGTGCTGTCTCCCGAGACGGCCATCAGCCACGGCTGCACAGGCCCGGTCCTGCGGGGCAGCGGCGTCCGCTATGACCTGCGGCGCGACGGGGAGCCGATCTACACGCGCATGTACGAAGACTACGACTTCGATGTCATTGCGGCTCCCTTCAAAGACGCTCCCGCCGAAGTGGTCGTCGGCGATAACTGGTGCCGGTTTTACGTCCGCATGCTGGAAGTCGTTCAGGCCATCCGCCTGGTGCGGCAGGCCATTCCGAAGTATCAGTCCGCAGAAGGCAGTCATCGCGAAACGTTTCGCATGAACACGAAACTGCCGAAAGATGAAGTCTATCTGGAAACGGAATGTCCCCGCGGCCAGATGGGTTTCTACATCGTCGGCAACGGCACTCCCGAACCGCTGCGGGTGCGGGCCAAGAGTTCGTGTTTCTGCAATCTGTCCGTCACAGGACTTCTGTGCGAAGGCGTCCCGCTGGCCGATGTCCCGGCCGTGGTCGGTTCTCTGGACATCGTGATGGGGGAAATCGACCGTTGACCGGATCCTCCGGTCGGTCGATCCAGACAGACGTTCTTCTGCTCCGGCTTCCCGGATCGATCCGGTGTTGCGGATCCCGGTCCGCCCCGGCGGGAAATGTTGCCGACGGGCGCACGCGAATTCTTCAGACGATCTTGTCCGTGCCGCTTTCTTCGGCGGGCAGCATGAGCCCCTGTGGCAGTCTCCGCGCAGATCCCGGCCGTCCTGGGATTGTCGGCAGCAAACAGATGCAGGGCAGGGCGGTCTCACGATAAGATGGCACGTTCCTGCCGCCAGGTCACAGGTTTCCTGCCGTCGGCAGACATTCATCAGGTTACAGAAATCCTTCCTGAGCGCGGCAGCATGCTGCGGACCATGTTGAGGGGTTGTCACAGGGGAACGCATGTCACGTCAGGTCTACATCAACGGCACACTTCGGCCCGAAGAACAGGCGGTGGTCAGTGTTTTCGACCATGGTCTGCTGTACGGAGACGGTGTGTTCGAAGGAATCCGTGTGTACAACGGAAACGTTTTTCTGCTTTCGGAGCACATCGAACGCCTCTACGAAAGTGCCCGGGCCATCCGGCTGGAAATCCCTCTGGCTCCCTCAGACATGGAAGACGCCGTCCGGCAGACAGTGGCCGCCAACGACCTGACGGATGGCTACGTGCGTCTGGTGGTGACCCGCGGAGCCGGCACACTGGGCCTGGACCTGCGCCGCACCTCGGATCCGCAGATCATCATCATCGCCGATACGATCACCATGTATCCTCAGGAAATGTATGACAACGGCCTGAAGCTGGTGACCGCCAGTACCATCCGCAATCATCCGGCGGCTCTGAGTCCGCGGGTCAAGTCGCTGAACTACCTGAACAACATTCTGGCCAAAGCGGAAGGTTCGGATGCCGGTTCCGAAGAAGCCCTCATGCTCAACCACCGGGGGGAGGTGGCGGAATGCACGGGAGACAACATTTTCATCGTGAAAAAAGGAATCATCAGGACACCGCCGCCGGAAGCCGGCATTCTGGAAGGAATCACGCGGGCTGCTGTCATGAAACTGGCCCGCGACGCGGACCTCACCGTTCTGGAAACCCCCCTGGAACGTCACGACATTTTCACGGCCGACGAATGTTTTCTCACCGGAACCGCAGCCGAAGTCATCGCCGTCGTGGAACTGGATGGCCGTGTGATCGGAACGGGAAAACCCGGACCGGTCACCCGAAAACTTCTGACCGCTTTTCGATCACTCACACAGGGACCGTGAACCGGCCCGCGGCAGCACATCGAACGCTGCAGCTCCGGAATCGCCGTCTGCCGCAGTTTCCGGCCGGCCGCTTTCTTCATCGGACGGAATGATGCCCCGCACCCGAGATCTTTTCGACGACACCACCATGACCTTCGGAGAACACCTGGAGGTTCTGCGGATGCATGTGTGGAAGTCGCTGCTCGGCGTCGCTCTGGGCATCATACTGGCCATGCTTGTGGGCGACCGGATCATCGGCATCCTGAAGGCTCCCATCGATGAAGCCCTGCGGAACGCCAATGTCCGGCACGTCCAGGACGACATGAAGGAAGTCCGTCTTCTGGACTACATCACGGGACTGTTTTCCGGTGAGCAGCAGGACCCGCAGCCGGCTGAAACGGCTCCCCCGCCCGAACCGGACGATGCGATCACCGTGGAAATCCGGACCGCCGAGCTGGTGGACACCCTGCGGACAGCCGCTCCGGAACTGCTGGCGGACTCTTCCCCGGACGATCCGGACGCGATTCCCGATACGTCCTCCGTTCGGGTCACCGTCCGATCACCGGACTTCGCCGTCTGGAAGAAAACGGCCGACCGCTTCAACACCACGGTCACGTTTCGGGTGGAAGAAGCCTTCATGACCTACCTGAAGGTCACCTGTGTCGCGGGAGCCATGCTGGCTTCTCCATGGGTGTTTTACCAGATCTGGCAGTTCGTGGCCGCCGGGCTTTATCCGCACGAACGGCGTTATGTGCATCTGTATCTGCCGATGAGCATCGGGCTGTTCGTGGCCGGAGCCCTCTTCTGTTTCTGGTTCGTGTTTCCTCTGGTGCTGAGTTTTCTGATCGGATTCAGCCAGTGGCTGGGTGTGGAACTGCAGCCGCGACTGTCCGAATACATCAATCTGGTGCTGCTGATGCCCATGATGTTCGGAATCAGTTTTCAGCTGCCGCTGGTCATGCTGTTTCTGGAACGCATCGGCGTGTGCACCGTGAAAACCTATACCGACAACTGGCGGATGTCGGTGTTCGTCATGTCCATCATTTCCATGCTGCTGACTCCGTCAGATCCCGGCAGCATGCTGCTCATGCTGGCACCGCTCATCGTCCTGTACGTGGGAGGCATCCAGTTGTGCCGCATGCGTCCGCGGGCAGAAGTCGATCCGCTCGCCTGATGAAACGCCTCAGCCCGGCACCCATCCCGGATTCGCAGCGGCTCAGGGAAGCCCCGGCAGCAGGCAGTCGGTGACATCCGATTCACCGTTCGGCAGCACAGCCGCTGACGTTATGGAACCGGGTTTTGTCCGGCCTGCAGCCGACGAACCGCTTCCTCGGCCCATTCGGAATCAGGAAACTCGTCCCGCAGCATCTGCACGGTCTGTTCCGCAGCCTGGTCCTGCCCGAGTGCCATCTGACATCCGGCAGCCTGGAACAGAGCCCGTGCCTGGAGGTCCGGGTATCGGTACAGCAGATGCACGCGAAAGAATTCCGGAATCGCTTTCCGATAATCCTGCTGAAACAGCCATGTTTCGGCGATCAGGAACTGGCTGCGGGCGGCCGTTTCACTTCCACGGCCGACGTCATCATCGATGACCTTCTGAAATGCCCGACGGGCCTTTGCGTAATCGGGTTCGGGCTGATTCTTCCAGCGTCGTGCCTGAATGAAATCCATCTTGTATCCGTAGCGGCCGTCCGGGAACAGGCGGCGGTATTCCTGCTCGACCACATCGATCTGTTGGTACTGCTTCGCTGCCAGAGCCGCTTCCCCCAGAAGAATCCAGACGTGTTCGGTCCATGCGGCGGCTTCCAGCCGGTCTTCCAGAACCGCCTGACGCAGCGGCTGCTGCAGCCGCTCGGCAGCGGCGAATTCCCGGCATGAAAGCAAAGCTTCGGCATGCAGAAGCTGCACCTGAGGAGCCAGTTCACTGTCGCTGTAATGAGCTTCGAACTGTTCTGCCAGGCGCATCGTCTCTTCGCGGTCCTCCTGGTCGGCGGAAATCGTGATCAGGTGGTACAGAGCCTTTTCTCTGGCAGACCGATCGCAGCGTTCCGAAGCCGCGATCGCCTGCAGCTCCGGCACCGCCCTGTCCGTCTGTCCGGCGGCCAGCAGGTCTTCGGCCAGAGCCAGGCGGGCCGTCCCTGCAAAAGGACTTTCCGGATGCTGTTCCAGGAGCCGCCGATAGATCCGTGACGAATCGTCATAGCGTTCCGCCGTCAGATGCATCCACGCCCATTCATCCAGAATCTCATCGGACTCCTGGCGGTCGGCAAACGCATCCGCCAGCGCGGCCCAGAACCGATCGGCTTCGGAAAACCGGCCTGCCGCAGCCAGAATTCGAGCGGCCGTACGCCCGCAGTCCAGAGCCCAGGTGAGCAGCCGTTCCTTCAGACCGGCCGTTTCCGTCTGACCGGCCCGCCTGAGAAAGTCTTCCATGAGACGCCAGGATTCCTGGACGCCGTCCAGAGAATCTCCGGATTCCAGCAGGCACCGCACCCGCATGTACTGTGCTTCCAGACCGGCCGGCGAATCCGGCTCATCGACCGCAGCCCGGCCAAAAGCTTCTGCCGCTTCCTCGATCCGTTCCTGTCGATACAGACACCATGCGGTCCCTGTGACTCCGGACTGCCGCACCGCCGCTGTCGCGTGCGGATCATCCGCCAGTTCAAACAGCTTCTGCGCTGCGGGAAAATCCTGTTTTTCCCAGGCCGCTTCGGCCGCCTGCAGGACGGCAGCCCAGGTCTGTCGGCTGTCGGAAGCGTGTTCAATGAGCCAGTTCGCGTCGCCCTGAACGGCTTCGTACCTTCCCAGGCGGGCGGCGGCCACCAGTCGCGCGGCCCGGGCATCCACTGCCAGAGCTCCCGGCGGGTTTTCGTTCAGAAACCGGCTGGCCAGCGACACGGCCTGCTCGTCACGACCGATCTCCAGAGCACTCATAGCGCCCAGCGCCAAAGCACCGCGCAGATCGTCGTTTTCGTCGGTCAGTTCCGGCAGCAGCCGCTGCACCGACCGGAACGCTTCCTCGAATCGACCGGCTTCATGATCGATGCGTGCCAGATAGTAAAGACTGAGTGCCCGATCCCGGGATTGCGATGATTCGTCTTCGAGTACACCAAGAAACTCCGCACGCGCCGACTCGGGTTTTCCCTGCATGAACCGAACGCGTCCGGTGAGAATCCGCACCGGCGGGCGGGCCGCCGCACCGGCATCATCGCTGTGCAGACGGTTCAGCAGACGGTCGGCATCGTCCACCTGGCCCTCTTCCAGAGACAGGCCGACCGCATTGAACAGGGCATCGGCGGCGTGAGGATCTTCGGGCCAGCGATCCGCCAGATCGGCAAACATGCGGGCGGCCATCTTCAACTGCCCGGCGGCCCGCTCCAGCCGCGCTCTTTCGAACAGGATTTCGGCCGCCAGTCCGGTATCGTTCGCAGCGGCCGCCTGGGCCTGCTGCAGAACGTTCCTGGCCCGATCTGTCCGACCGAGCTGCGCCCAGGCCATTCCGGAAAACAGCAGAGCTTCGGCGTTTTCCGAAGAATCCGCGGGAACCTGCCCGAAGCGGTGCAGGGCATCCTGAAAGCGGCCGGCCCGATAGAGTGCGCGGCCGGAATGCAGTGCGGCGGCCGGTGCATGACGGGAATCCGGAAACCGCCGAACCAGCTCGTCGTACAGCGCAGCTGCCTCGTCATACTGTTCCTGCCGAAATCGAATCGTTCCGGCCCGGGCCAGAGCCCGCATGGCCTCCGGTGAATCTTTCTCCTGCGCCACACGCCGGTAGGCGGCCACGGCATCATCGAACCGCTCCTGCTTTTCCAGCAGCAGGGCCATCGTATATCGCGCCTGGCGAACGATGGCTTCATCCGTATCCGACTGCAGCAGTTCCTGAAGCAGCGTCTGAGCCGGTTTCCACTGTCTGAGCTGCACGAGCGATTCGGCCCGCTGCAGCCGCCCCCAGGGCGCCAGGCGATCCTGCGGATGCCGGTCCAGATACTCGCCAAATTCATCGGCAGCGCGCTGGAACTGTCCGAGATAGTAGCTGCATTCGGCAATCCGATAACGGGCCGCAGCCACATTGGCTCCGGCGGGATTGTTCCGCAGGTAGTCTTCGAAACGCTCACGCGCCTTTTCGTAGCGCCGCAGCGAACTGTACGTCAGCCCCAGATAGAAGCCGGCCAGGGAGGCGCGGGGATGGTCAGGATGATCCTGCAGAAACTGTTCGAACGTTTCAGCCGCCAGCTCCCACCGCTGGCGGCGCCAGAAACCGACTCCCAGTCGAAAATCGTCTTCGGCCCGATCGGCGAACACGACCGACGGCGTCAGCAGGATGCTCAGCAGCACCAGACAGATGGTCGCTCGTCTTTTCCATTGTGCTGTATTCATCACATTACGGCATCCACACTTCGTATCGCGGCGTCCACACTTCCTGTTGTCGCGGCATCCACACCGGATCCGACCGGCCGATGATCACATCACACCGCGATGGCGGGGCGGCGGATTTCCCGGTCGGTGAACGGCCATCACGACTTTCAGCGGACATTCTACGCTCCAGATGTCATCTTCGCAGTCCCGGACTCCGGAATCTGCGTCTGCAGCGGCTCCGGCAACAGATCAGGACACCGCGGCCGGGCCGCAGCCGGTCTCCTGTGGTCCGTCCCGTTTCCGATCGCTGCGTTCAGAAAAAGGAATCCTCCGGCAAGGTGGCACTTTTCGTAAGATTCCGAAACAATTTCCATGTTTCTTGATCAGGTTCCGACAGTTCCTGCGACAGGTCCATTCCGTGACTGACGAACACCGTTCCCGCTTTCTGCACAGTGCCCGGATGTGGATGATGATCGCAGTCGGCATGGTCATGTCGGCCGTCATTCTGCAGAATACTGAAGAAGTCGACACGCAGATTCTGTTCTGGACGATCACCATGCCCAGAGCGGCCCTGCTGGGAGCTTCTCTGCTGGCCGGTTTCGCCGCCGGCGTGATCTGGACGAGTTTTCGACGGCGCCGCTGACTGTCCACGGGGACCGGCCGATCTTCGTGGATCGACTGTCATTCTGAAAGACACCACAGATGCCACCGGGGCAGATGCTGCCGCATGTCTCTCTGCTGATGTCCGCGTCGGCGGATGCCGGCAGCTGGACCAGAACACTCGGCCTTCTGACCATCGCCGCCGCTCTGGTCCTGGCCAACGGGTTTTTCGTGGCAGCGGAATTCGCTCTCGTTAAGATCCGGCCCAGCCGCATCGATGCCCGGGTGCGGGAAGGCGTCCGCTTTGCGGCCACGGCCCGCTGGCTGATCTCCCGACTGGAGCAGTCGCTTTCTGCCTGTCAGCTCGGCATCACCATGGCATCTCTGGCGCTGGGATGGGTTGGAGAACCGGCTTTCGCCACGCTCGTGGTGCCCGTGCTGAACGTGGTTCATGTCACCGGAGAAAACACGCAGCATGTCATCGCCTTCATCGTGGCCTTTACGGCCATCACGGCTCTGCACCTGATCATCGGAGAACAGGCGCCGAAAATCTTTTCGATTCGCGAACCGGAAAAGATGCTGTTGTGGTGTGCTGTCCCGATGAAGATCTTTTATCTGGTGTCCTACCCGCTGATGGCAGCGCTGAGCGGCACGACGGCCTGGCTGCTGAGTCGGATGGGACTGCACGAATCCGACACCCACGGAGAAACCTTCACGGAAACTGAAATCCGGGCCCTGGTCCACCAGGCCCGGGTACGCGGGGAACTCACACACAATGAGCAGACGCTCATCGAAGCGATCTTCGAATTCGATAACCAGGTCTGCCGCCGCATCATGCTGCCGCGGCACGATGTGGATTTCGTGGACCTGACGCGGCCGGTTTCGGAAACCATGGCCATGATCCGCCGCACCCGGCACACGCGCTACCCGGTCTGTGAAGGATCCCTGGATGATGTCGTGGGAGTGCTGCATATCAAAGATCTGCTGCGCGAAGACATCGACGATTCATTCGATTTTCGGACAGTCGCCCGCCCGCCCCGCAAAGTTCCGGAAACTCTGCCGGTCGGGCGGCTGCTGCGGCATTTTCAGGCGACCCACCAGCTCATGGCGTTCGTCATCGACGAGCACGGAACTGTTGTGGGCATTGTGACGCTGGAAAACGTCATGGAACAGATCGTGGGAGACGTGGCGGATGAGTTCGACATTGAAACTCCGGAAATCGTCCCCGACGGTCCGGGACAGTTCGTCGTCCTGGGAACCACGCCCGTGGAAGATATCGAAAAACGCCTGAATCTCACGTTTTCCGCTCCGGACGTCGACACGCTTTCCGGACTGTTGATGCACTATTCCCAGGGCATCGTGGACGAAGGACAGACCATCCGCCTGGAATCCGTCCAGGCGGACGTTCTGGAAGCATCCGGAGGGCGAGCCGTCCGCGTGCGTCTCACCATTCCCGAAGATTCCGCATCAGCTCCCGCCCGTTCCTGAATTTCGATCCGGACGTTTCCGTCCGGCCGACGTCTGTCTCGCCGACCGACGAACGGGATGAACGGCCTGTGCCGGTTGCATCGGCAGTTTTCGCCGGTCCTGACCTGGAAAGCGCCGATTCTGCCGAAACACTCGATGTTCGGACATGGCGGGAACCGACGAGAAATGGTGAGTGACCGGTTGCATCCGGTTTCTTCACTTCTCGAGCTGAAGGTTCCTTCTCCCACGTACTGAAAAAGGTTTCTCCATGAAACTCGTTCCCGCCATGCTGCTTGCGGTTGCTCTGTCGGCCACCGCATCTGCCACCGACAACCCCGTTTTCACCACGCATCGTTCTCAGCCGGTCGTCGGTCAGACGATCGGATACTGCCTGCACAGCGACGAGTGCGGCTGCAGCACGTGCGCTCCCAGTTGCGCGGCTCCGGCTGCCTGCTGCGAGCCGAGCTGTGCGGCTCCGGCTGCATGCTGCGAACCCAGTTGTGCGGCACCGGCTGCATGCTGTGAGCCCAGTTGTGCGGCTCCCTGCGATTCGTGCGCTCCGGCTGAAAACGCCTGCCATCACTGCCGTCCACAGAAAAAGAGCGTTTTCAGCAGGGTGATGGACCTGGAACGGCGCAAGAACCGCTGGCTGCTCAGTCTGATCGGTCGCTGATCGTCTTTTCGAAACCCTCCGCCGGACCTGTCCGCCGTCCGGCCTTCTTCACGCCATTCAGAGTTCGGCCTGGCTGCCGCCGGGCATCCTGTCCGGCCGGACTCTGAAACCATGAGAACCGGGCGAAGCATCTGCCCGGCCGTCCAGACGGCCGTTCGGATGACTTCGTCCGTTCTTTTTTGGGAGCCGTGTCATACACTGACCGCATCTCTGAAGGATTCGGTCTGCCATGACATCCTCTTCGAAATCTCCTTCTCCGGTGGGTCGCGGAACCGGTCTGCGTTCATCCGGACGGTTCGAAGCGGTCCGGATCGATATCGACCTGACCCAGATCGATCCGGACGACGACGATGCCGTTCAGCGGCTGCAGCGTCCGCGCACGCAGTATTTCGAAGATGAATCCCGGACCGTCGTTTCAGAAAACCACAGTCCGGATGTTCCGTTTCGTTACAGCCTCAATCCCTACCGCGGCTGTCTGCACGGATGCAGTTACTGCTACGCCCGGCCGTATCACGAGTATCTGGGAGCCGGACCGGGACTGGATTTCGAAACCCGCATCTTCGTAAAACGTTCCGCTCCGGAACTGTTTCGCCGCTGGCTGCGGCGTCCCGGGTACCGGCCGGAACCGGTCATGATGTCGGGAATCACGGACTGTTATCAGCCGGCAGAGCGTGTGCTGGGGATCACCCGAAGCTGTCTGCAGACCGCTCTGGATGCCGGTCAGCCCATGTCTCTCATCACGAAAAACGGACTCATTCGCCGAGACGTGGATCTTCTCGCTGAGCTGGCGCATCGCCGTCTGGTCCATGTGGCCGTCAGCCTGACAGGTCTCGACCAGAGTCTCACACGGGTACTGGAACCGGCCACCAGCTCACCGGCCGCCCGGCTCCGCACCATCCGGACTCTGTCTGAACACGGGATCCCCGTCCATGTGATGGCAGCTCCCGTCATTCCCGGTCTGAACGACAGCGAGATTCCCGCCATTCTGAATGCCGCGGCC